>CAZOWC010000115.1:0-3918 GCA_964583375.1 uncultured Flavobacteriaceae bacterium | reverse complement strand
TTGTTTTGTTTCGTTTTCTTCTTTTTTCCGCCCATGAAAGTGCATGTTTGTCGAGTTTAACTGTGAGGTAACGCATGACACGCTCGTCACGTCTCAATTCAACCTCTAAAGATTCAATTACTTCTTGTGTAGCAGTAAATTCAAAAAGATGATAGAAGCCACTCTTTTTATTCTCAATCGGATAGGCTAGTTTCTTAAGGCCCCAGTTTTCTTGGCTTGTAATTGAGCCTTTATGAGTCTTAACAATGTCTACAAACTTCTGAACTGCTTCCTCCACCTGAGTTTCAGACAGAACGGGATTTAAAATGAAAACAGTTTCGTAATTATTCATAATTTTAATTTTGGTTTGCAAAAATAGACTATTAACTACACTATACCAAATATAATATAGGCATTAATAGATAATTTTTTTAACTAATTTTGAATTAATAAATCTTTATTTAATGCTCCTTAACTTCATCATAATTGACCCAAACCCAATACAGCGTATACAATTACTTCAACTTTTCAAAAAAATCAATTACTTAAAGCTAAATGGAGAATTTTCAAATGCTGTCGATGCTCTCAACTATCTTAAATACAATAAAGTAGAACTAATCTTTCTTTCAGCCAAGCTACCTGTATACTCAGGGTTTGAATTTATCGAAAAACTCTGTGACCCAAATGAAATAATCCTAATGACAGAAGAACCTCAAGATGCTTTAAGAGCCTATGAGATTGGTCTCACAGACTGTATTGCTCCTCCGTTCACCTTCGGACGTATTGAAAAAGCTGTAGATCGTGTTGTTTATAGAGTTCATAATGCTTTTGAAACTAAAAAAGAAAAGAGTCAAATTATAGAAATAAAACACAACCTCACTACTGAAAAAATTCCCGCCTCGGGAATTAAATGGATAGAAGCTATGGGGGATTATGTTAAAATCATCACCCTAGAAAAAAAATACTTAGTCTTATCAACAATGAAGGCTTTTATGGAGAAATTACCTGAAAATCAATTTTTAAGAATCCATAAATCTTTTATCATCAATCTAAATAAAGTTGTAAACTACACTTCCAGTACCGTTAATGTCGACGGAGATGATTTACCCATAAGTAGAAATCGAAAGAAAGACTTCCGCCAGATCATCAGTCAGATTTAATAAGGATCGACATCAAAATTTACACGGGTACTTCTAAATGCTGCGACTGCTTGAAAACTTTTGTAGGTTTTTAATAACACTGCTTTGACTGCAGCGGCGGATAAATCATGATCAACCTTAATCAAGATTTGTTTGTGATATTGATTTCTTATTCTTGCAATTGCTGGAAAAACGGGTCCCAAAACTGTTCCTTTGTAAGTCTGCTTGATCACATTTGCCATCCAGTCTGCAGCCAAATTTATAGTCTCATACTGCCTGGATTTTATCGTAATACATATCATTCTATAGTAGGGGGGATAATGACAGTGTAAGCGCTCACTTTTTTGGACTCGAAATAAGTCTTCAAAATCGTGATTTACGACTTGTTTTAAGGTGGGATGTTCAGGCTGATAAGTTTGAATCAATACCCGACCTTTTCGATCTGACCTACCTGCCCTACCTGCTACCTGGCATAGCATTTGATAGCTACGCTCATGAGCCCTAAAGTCTGGAAAATTTAGTATTTGATCTGCATTTATTACCCCTACCAACAATACGTTTTTAAAGTCTAAACCTTTCACTACCATCTGGGTACCCACCAAAACCTGAATTTCTTCTTTGACAAATGCGTTGATTATCTTATCAAATCCCCACTTTCCTCGAGTACTATCCCAATCCATTCTTCCAACTTTAACCTCTGGGAAAATTGCTTTAACGTTTTCCTGAATTTGTTGGGTTCCCACTCCTTTGGTCGTTAGTGTGTGCATACCGCAAGCGTGGCATTGCTGAGGCATCGTTATATGGTAGCTGCAATAGTGACAACGCAACTGCTGATGAGTCTGATGATAAGTAAGTGTTACATCGCATTGCGTACATTGGGGTGAATGGCCACAACTTGTACATTCAAGTATAGGAGCATAACCACGACGATTCTGAAAAAGAATAAGTTGTTTGTTTTCTTTTAATGTTGATCGCATTGCATTAATCAGTGTATTCGAAAACATTCCATTCATTTGTTTTTTCTTCTGTGCCTCTTTGAGATCAATCAATTCAATTTTGGGCATGGAAATTCCCCCGTAACGTTCCGTGAGTTGAACCCAGCCGTATTTTCCATTTCGAACATTTTCTGCGGTCTCTAAAGACGGTGTGGCTGAGCCAAGAAGCACTTTTGCTTTTAGCAATTTAGAAAGATAAATGGCGCTGTCTCTTGCTTGGTATCGTGGGGCTGGATCAAATTGTTTGTAAGAGTTTTCATGTTCCTCATCGACAAGTACAAGTCCAAGATTTTGAAAAGGTAAGAGAACTGCTGATCGGGCACCTACGATTATTTGGCCCTGTCCTGATGGACTCAAAACTTGCTGCCAGACCTCTGTTCGCTCGTGGATTGAAAACTTAGAATGATAAACCAAAACTTGGTCTCCAAAATTTGATATCAATCGATCTACAACTTGTGGGGTTAGTGAGATTTCAGGAACCAAATAAAGAACCTGCTTACTTTGTTTAAGTTGTTCCTCAATTAATTTAATGTAGACCTCTGTTTTACCTGAAGAGGTTACTCCTTCAAATAAAACCACTTGCTTTTCTTTTAAAGAAATCATGATTTTATCCAAGGCCAATATTTGCGCTTTTGACAATTCTTTTTTTTCTTTCAAAAGCTCCTTTCTAGGATAGAGTTCACGAAATACTTCTTGATAATTTTCTTCCAAAACACCTTTATCTATCAACACTTTGATTGTATTACTTTTAATTGCTGAATCAGATTTTAATTCAGCCACTTTTTGCCAAAGTCTTTCTTTGGGATTTAAACTCAAAATCCTCATGATTACTTCAGATTGTTTAGGTGATCGTTTTAATGCATCGAAGAGTAATTGTATTGCCTCCTTTGAC
Source organism: uncultured Flavobacteriaceae bacterium (assembly GCA_964583375.1). Taxonomy (GTDB): domain Bacteria; phylum Bacteroidota; class Bacteroidia; order Flavobacteriales; family Flavobacteriaceae; genus MS024-2A. The sequence continues at coordinate 913 of CAZOWC010000115.1, read as the reverse complement.
TCATAATCTTCACTTAATCTCACGAAACGTGCCCTTTTTGGCTTGAATTTTTCTTCAATTTTTTGATGAATCATAACCGCTCCCTTTTGCATCATATCCATAATCAAAGGCATAACTCGTTTTCTGTCCGTAATTTGAGTGATATCATCTAAACTAAGTGCTTGCTTTTGGAGGGCTTCATAAACTAAAAACTGCAGATCAGTAAGTTGATCTAAAACTGTTTCTTCAACCTCTTGGATTACAATTAGTGATTCGCTCTCGAGCATTAGGGCCGATGGCAAAGAGGCTCGCATGACCTCCCCTTCATAGCACATATAATAGTTTGCCATCCAAGACCAAAAGTCCAATTGCGTTTGAGTAACGCTTGGGACTTCATCTAAAATCATCCCAATAGATTTGGGTTCGTATGTTTGAGGTGCAACTTGATGTATACGCTTTACAATAGCAGTATACATTTTTTGTTTACCGAAAGGAACAGCTACCCTAAAACCAGGGGCCAATTGCTCTGCTTCCTCCAAACTAAGCTGGTAGGTATATGCCTTTGGAAGTGCTAACGGAAGAAGAACATCAGCAAAATTCGCGGGAGCGTCTCTTCCATCAAGCTTCATCTGATACAATCTTTGGCTCTCTTTTAAAACGGAAAAGTGTTGCATTTAACTCAAATCCTAATAAAAGTATGTTTGAATTAATCCAAATATAAAGCAGGAAAATCAACAACGCTCCAATAGAACCATAGAGCTGATTGTAATTTGAAAAGTTGTCAATGTACACCCCGAACCCATATGTCGTCACAAAAAACATCAAAACTGTCATCAATGCCCCAGGTGAAAAGAAACGTATTTTACGCCCCTCTATGGTACCAAAATAATAAAGTAAACTTACTACTATGTAGATAAAGGCACCAAAAAAAGCA
>CAZOWC010000114.1:0-4093 GCA_964583375.1 uncultured Flavobacteriaceae bacterium | reverse complement strand
TACATACTCAATGCATTTTCCTTTGTAAACCCATTGGATTCTAAAAATTCATCATTGTAAAAAGCCTTAATCAACTCACCCGCATCCGGTTCGATTTGAGCTGCAATCCGCACTGCTAAATCTTCCAATCGTTCTTGATTGTTAAAGACTACAGATACCGTCTGCTTTTGAGAACGCAGTACATTGATCAACCCGTTATTTCCCATCTTAGGAACTATTTTGTATTTCTCTGGACGTACACGATTATCATATCCCTTCTTTTCTGCAGCAATTAAAAAACGATTCACAGACTTCAACAATGGGAGAAGCTGAACCTTAAGAGAGTCAATGGTGTCGTCTCTATCGATAAAAACATAAGAGGCCTCATTTTTAAATGCGGTATTACTCCAAAAAAAGATTTGGTAAAAATTGATTACAAAGTAAATGCCTATGCATACTCCAATCAAGCTAATTGCAACAAGTAATTTTCTCTTGTACATGTTTAAAAATGTATTTGATAAAATAATTCATCGTGAAAGCAACCCTGATAAAAATTCCAATCTTTTTTTATCCCAATCTCTAAATACCCTGCCGCAGCAAATAATTTGATGCTAATACTGTTTTCCTTTGCTATATTGGCATATAGGTTTTTTAGATTTAAATGCTCCTTAACATAAGCATGCATCAATTGCAACGCTTTAGTTGCTACGCGCTTAGTTCTGTATGCATTTAAAACAAATATTCCAACTCCTGCTCTACGATGTTTGGGTTCAAAATCAAAAAGATCGACAAAACCCAACACATTTTTTTGCATATCTGAAATCACAAAGCGTTTTTGACGCACTTCAAAAATATCTTGACTTTGCTGGTTGATATATTGTTTGAGAGTGAAAAGTGAAAAGGGTTCTGTTTGATTGGAATAGTTCCAATTTACCGTATCGTTTTCTACCTGCTCTAAAACGGTAAGGTCTTCAGGTTCCAAAGCACGCAAATGAAGCTCCTTTAAGTTCATAAGTCTATACTTCCTGAAAAAACAAAGACAGCAGGTCCGGTCAAAAATATGAAATGATAGTCTCCATTACTCACTTCGAAAGAAACTGTCAAATCACCACCCAAAGCTTTAAAATGGAGCTCGGTGGCATTTGCTGACTCGCTTTTGTAATGCATGGCTAAAGCAGCTGCTACTGTTCCTGTTCCACAAGCTAAAGTTTCCCCCTCAACGCCTCTTTCGTAAGTTCGAATTTTGTAGTGCGTAGGATCCTCTTTCTCAACAAAATTAACGTTGATTCCACCTGGTAAAAAATCATCAGAATGACGAATAGCGGCACCCTCTTTTTGAATGTTTACCGCCTTAACATCTTCAACCAGTTGGATATAGTGAGGAGAGCCTGTATCCACCACCAAAGCAGACCCTACTTCCGAAAATTCAGTGACATCTTTCATTTCAAGTTTAACTTGCATTGAATTCTCGTAAATAGCTGAATGAAAACCGTCTATTGTATTAAATTTTGTGGTATTATTAATTATGTTTTTACCGTAAGCAAAGGCTACAGCACAGCGTCCTCCGTTTCCACAAAGAGTACTTTCATTGCCATCAGAATTAAAATATTGCATCTCAAAATCAGCAGTTGAGTCGGAATTAATCAGTATCAATCCATCTGCTCCAATCCCTCTATGGCGGTCACAAATAAAAGCGATTTGGGCTGTGGTCAAGCCATTGTAATTCCCCAGTCTATTGTCTAAAATTACAAAGTCGTTACCAGCACCTTGATATTTGTCGAATTGAATTGTCATCAGTCAAAGATAATTAATTTTGGAGGGTGTTAAAGAGGCGTTAAAGAAATTTTACCTTTATAAAAAATGAATAATTTTGTAAAAAAATTCATCCTATGAAATCATTTTTCAAATCTTTGAGTATTGCACTTTTGAGTAGCATTTGCAGTATTTTTATTTATGATCAGTTTTTTCAAACTGGAGAAAACAACATTGCTCAGCTAGAGCCAACTCCTCCACTGATCCCTACCAATTACACTTATAATAACAACGGCTACGCAGCTGAGGCAACCGATTTTACCTCTGCTGCTGAAAAGACGGTCAATGCAGTAGTGCATGTTAAGAATACAAGTATCGCAGATGACAATCTAACCTCTATTTACCGATATTGGTATAGCGACGAGGAATTGCCTGAACGTATAGGGACCGGATCTGGGGTGATTGTTTCACCAGACGGCTACATCATTACAAATTATCATGTCATTGAAAACAACAGCACTATTGAAATCACAACCAACGACAATAAAACCTATGATGCCAAAGTGATCGGTACAGATCCTGATACCGATATTGCTATACTAAAAATCAACGCTGACGAAAAGCTTCCTTATGTCTATTTTGGAAACTCGGATGCAACACGTATTGGAGAATGGGTATTGGCAGTGGGTAATCCTTTTAATCTTAACTCTACAGTTACCGCAGGAATCATTAGTGCCAAGTCTCGCGATTTGAATAAAAGAGATCGTAAAAACGAATCCTACATCCAAACAGACGCTGCAGTAAACAAAGGAAATAGCGGTGGTGCTTTAGTCAATACCAACGGTGAGCTTATCGGAATCAATACCGCCATATCTTCCATGACTGGTGGCTATGTGGGCTATTCTTTTGCTGTACCTAGTAATGTTGCCCGTAAAGTTTTTGAGGACATCATTGAATACGGTGATGTGCAGCGAGGTTTATTGGGAGTAATAGGACAAACGCTAGACGCCCAGCTTGCCGCTCGTTTTGAAGTTGACGAAACCGAAGGATTCTACATTACCGATTTAGAAAAAGGACTGGGCGCAGATCTCGCCGGACTAAAAGTTAACGACATCATCAAGAGCGTGGACGGAATCAAAATCAACGAATTCGCCGATTTATCGGGTTACCTCGCCAGTAAACGTCCTGGAGAAAAAGTAAGTGTGATTTATAAAAGAGATGGAAAAGAAAACAAAGTTTCTGTCCGTCTGGAAAAAATAAATCGAGCAATTTTCTATTATATGGAAGTGCGCCCCATGACTGAAGAACAAAAAAAGGAATACGGGACAGGTCACGGACTCTACATCTCCAATATGAATAGTCGAAGACTTTATCAAAGAGGAATAGACGACGGTTATGTCATACTTGAAGTCAACGGTAAAGAAGTTGACGATTTATCAGACATCAAAGGGATCAACGCTTCTGAGGTAGAGGACTTGCTACTGCTAAGTCCTTCTGGAGAAAAGAAGATGCTATTACTGCAATACTAATCCGAGTTAAAGACAAGCTTTTAACTACAAAATCGAAGTGGTACTGCGACTTTGTTTATTTTTATGCTTCAATCGTTCACTATGCGTATCGACATAATTACCCTTTTTCCAGAACTTTTACAAAGTCCATTTGAAGCTTCCATACTCAAACGCTCTATTCAATCTGGCAAGGCCTCAGTACATTTTCACAATCTAAGAGACTACAGTCAAAACAAACAAAAGCAAGTAGATGACTATCCTTTTGGTGGGGGTGCCGGTATGGTAATGATGGTTGAACCCATTGACAGGTGTATACAGTTTTTAAAAAAAGAAAGGAATTACGATGCAGTGATCTACCTTACCCCAGATGGCGAAACGCTTAACCAACAAAATGCTAATCGCTTTTCAACTCTTGAGAACATCATTTTACTATGCGGTCATTACAAAGGAGTAGATCAGCGGGTAAGGGATCAGCTGATTAACCATGAAATTTCTATTGGTGATTTTGTTCTGTCTGGAGGGGAACTTGCAGCTGCAGTTTTTTGCGACAGTATTATCCGTCTTATTCCAGGAGTATTAGGGGATGAATCCTCTGCCCTGACCGACAGTTTTCAAGACGGTCTCTTGGCACCCCCAATTTACACCCGCCCCGCGAACTACAAGGGGTGGGGAGTTCCCGAAATACTGATTTCTGGAAACACCCCTAAAGTAGAGGCATGGCGTGAAGAGCAAGCTTTGGAGCGTACCAAAAAACTACGTCCCGACCTCTTGAAATAGACGGTCCCATTGGAAGATGATAAAGTTGCTACTCCTATTGTGTACTCAAAAAATAAGTTTAATTTTGCAAAATAAAA
>CAZOWC010000113.1:0-4133 GCA_964583375.1 uncultured Flavobacteriaceae bacterium | reverse complement strand
TATTGGTTTGGTAAAATTCAATCCCTTTTTCAGCCAAGGCCTGCTTATCCACCAATAAATGCTCAATTTTTCCGCTTTTACCAAGGGTAAAGACAGGAGAATGTTCCACCCAAAGCAAATAATTTTGGGTTGGTTGAGGATGGTCTGTTTTTCTATTGGACCGTTTTAAACTAATGATTCCATTGAAATGATTTTCTTGAACTTCAAGACTTTTACTGTAAGACTGGTGTCCTAGATCGATAATTTTAATAGTCTTATTTTTTTCCATTCAAGTCTTTATATGTTGGAAGTCCAACGTTCGGGATTATTCAAAATCACTAAAGCACCAATAACTCCAGGAACCCAGCCACACAAGGTCAGGATGAAAACAATAAATACCGAGCCACATCCTTGATCAATGACGGCAAGAGGGGGAAATAAAACAGACAACAATACGCGAAAAAAACTCATATAAAATGCTATTGGTACAAAGATATAAAATTTGACTCCTTAGATTTTTTAGTCTGCTTATCTTTGCTACAAATAAAGATTATATGGCAAAGCTTTCCGAACAGGAACTTATTCGAAGAGAAAAACTGGAAGAACTTAAAAAACTCGGGATCAATCCCTATCCTGCGGTACTTTTCCCCGTTGACTTTTATTCTAAAGACCTGCCCAATCAATATGAAGAAGATAAAAAAGTTGTTTTGGCAGGACGCCTGATGTCGAGAAGAATTCAAGGAAAAGCAAGTTTTGCTGAGCTACAAGACAGCCAAGGTAGAATTCAAGTCTATTTCAATCGAGATGAAATTTGTCCTTTAGATGACAAAATACTTTACAACCAAGTGTATAAAAAATTACTTGATATCGGTGATATCATTGGAGTTGAAGGAACTCTTTTTACTACCATGGTAGGGGAACAAACCGTAAAAGTTACAAAGTTTACCCTGCTTAACAAAACCCTACGCCCACTACCCCTACCAAAAACAGATGCAGATGGGAATAGTTATGATGAATTTAACCATGCCGAGCTAAGATATCGCCAGCGCTATGTAGATTTGATTGTTAATCCTCAGGTAAAAAACACCTTTATCCAACGCTCTCAAATTACCAGCAGCATTCGAAACTTTTTAACTGAAAAAGGTTATTTAGAAGTCGAAACTCCAATTTTACAACCCATTCCAGGTGGAGCAGCCGCACGTCCTTTTGTGACTCATCACAATGCGCTTAACATTCCACTTTATTTACGTATCGCAAACGAATTATACCTTAAGCGACTAATCGTTGGAGGTTTTGAAGGTGTGTTTGAGTTTGCCAAAGATTTTAGAAATGAGGGTATGGATCGTACCCACAATCCAGAATTTACTGTTATGGAATTGTATGTTGCATACAAGGACTATTTCTGGATGATGGATACTACCGAAAACTTATTAGAAAAGATTGCTGCTGATTTAAATCAAAATACTCAGGTTCAAATCGGAGAACACACTATCGACTTTAAAGCACCCTATCCCAGAGTTCCAATATTGGAAGCAATTCAAATTCATACGGGAATTGATGTTTCCAAAATGGACGAAAGTGAATTACGTAAAACAGCGACTGATCTTGGTCTTGATGTTGACGAAACCATGGGAGAAGGAAAACTAATCGATGAAATTTTTGGTGAAAAATGCGAACACCACTACATACAGCCTACATTTATTATTGATTATCCCAAATCCATGAGCCCATTGACCAAAGAACACCGCACTAACCCCAAACTCACTGAGCGTTTTGAATTAATGGTAAATGGAAAAGAATTGGCAAATGCTTATTCTGAGCTCAACGATCCTATCGAACAAAATGAACGTTTTGAAGCTCAATTGGCATTGAGTGAGAAAGGTGATGATGAAGCCATGTTTATCGATCATGACTTTATCAGAGCACTAGAATATGGCATGCCTCCTACTTCTGGAGTAGGAATTGGTATTGACCGATTGGTCATGCTAATGACAAATAACAGCTCCATACAGGAAGTATTGTTTTTTCCTCAAATGAAACCAGAACGCCAAACTGTAGCGCTTACCGAGGAAGAGAAATTAGTGTTAGATACCCTTAAAAATTCTGATTCAAAGGATTTAGTTGCGATTAAAATAGCAGTGGGTTTAAGCAATAAAAAATGGGATACTTCCATAAAAGGACTCACCCAAAAAGAAGTTATTAAAGTCGTCAAAAATGAAGAGGGGCTCTTTATTGAGATGTTAAATTAAACTGAATGTTTTAAACTAATAAAGAGTTTTTTTATCAAAAGAGAAAACAAAACACTTAATATTATGAGACATTTAATTTTTCTTTTTGCCCTTGCCCTACCAAGATAAGGTAAAGGTTTTTCACAATTTTAAGATTTGGTTAGGACATTAATTATATTAAAAATATCGCAATCCATTAAGGGAATTAAAAAGCTCAAAAGTTATAGTTTATTTACGACGACCTTAAAAGCCTCAACCGTCTGATCAATATCAGAATAAGATAATGCATCGTTAAGAAAATAACTTTCAAAAGCGCTGGGAGGAAGATAAATTCCGTGCTCGAGCATGCCATGAAAATACTTTTTAAATCGATCGTTATTTCCATTTGCGGCGGTCTCAAAATCAGTTACTTCAGTTTCAGTAAAGTGAACTGAAATCATAGATCCTTGTCGATTGATCTGATAAGGCAAACCGGCGCTCTTTAGAACACTTTCAAGTCCCTCATGTAAATGTTCCGTTTTTTTTGCCATACGGTCAAATAATTCATCGTCTAAGTTTAAGGCTTGAAGCATGGCTAATCCTGCTGCCATGGCCAATGGATTACCACTTAAAGTCCCTGCCTGATATACAGGACCTTCTGGTGCTAAATGACTCATAATTTCCTCACTTGCAGCAAATGCACCTACGGGAAGACCTCCACCAATCACTTTACCAAAGGTTACAATATCTGCTTTTACCCCTAATAATTCTTGAGCTCCTCCTTTTGCCAAGCGAAAACCCGTCATAACTTCATCAAAAATTAAATAGGACCCAAACTGATCACATAATTTTCTAAGGCCCTCTAAAAACCCTGATGCTGGCGGAATACAACCCATATTTCCCGCTACAGGCTCGATGATGATCGCTGCAATTTGATCTTGGTACTCTTTAAAAAGTCTTTCAACAGCTTTAATGTTATTGAAGGGAGCCAACAGCGTATCTTGAGCAGTTCCTTTAGTTACTCCGGGACTGCTTGGACTGCCAAGGGTTACAGCTCCACTTCCTGCTTGAATTAAAAAGGCATCGGAATGCCCGTGGTAACAACCTGCAAATTTAATTATTTTTTCCTTCCCACTCGCCCCCCTTGCCAAACGCACAGCACTCATACAAGCCTCGGTACCGGAGTTAACAAAACGGATTTTATCCATATTCGGAACCATCTCAAGTGCTAAAGTAGCAATTTCAGTTTCCAATGCAGTAGGCATACCAAAAGAGGTTCCTTTATCTGCTCTTTGTTTAACAGCATCAATTACTGGAGGGTATGCATGACCTAAAATCATTGGTCCCCAACTCGAGATGTAGTCAATGAGTTGGTTTCCATCCGCGTCGAAGAGATATGCTCCCTTGGCACGTTCTACAAAAACTGGTGTTCCTCCTACCGATTTAAATGCACGTACTGGAGAGTTTACCCCTCCTGGAATTACAGCTTGGGCTTCTTTAAATAAACTACTACTTCTTTGATATTGCATATCTAAGGATTGGAAGGGATGTTAAGGGTTTGACCCAAATAAATTGTTTCGTCTTGGATTTTATTTAACTCGATAATTCCTTTAACAGTTACATTGTATTTCCTGGAAACAGAGTAAAGGGTGTCCCCTTTTTTTACTGTATGAATGCGTTGGATTTCAGTTTTCTTTTTTGACTTTTCAACCATTCGATATTTTTTATCAAAACGACTCAAATTAAAACGTTCAATGAGACTAATGAGTTTGTCGGGATATTTTGGATCAGTAGCATAGCCTGCCTTTTTAAGACCTTTTGCCCAAGCTTTATAATGAATGGTCTTGATATCAAACAAAAAAGCATAACGGCTTCGATCTCTTAAAAACAAAGAGTGGTCTCTGAATGAATTTTCTACTTTGTTATACACTCTAAAACACTCCGCTT
>CAZOWC010000112.1:0-4138 GCA_964583375.1 uncultured Flavobacteriaceae bacterium | reverse complement strand
ATCCAGCAGTTTGTTATGTGGCAGGAACACTATACAAAACTGGAGATTTTCAGCCTTATTTATACAAAACAGCTGACTACGGAAAAACTTGGAAAAAAATCACAAATGGCATTGACAAAGAACATTTTACAAGAGTATTAAGAGCTGACCCTTCAAAGGAAGGTTTGCTTTATGCTGGAACTGAAACAGGTATGTATGTCTCTTTTGATGACGGGTCAAGTTGGGGTCCATTTCAAATGAACCTGCCAATAGTACCCATTACAGATTTAACTATTAAGGACAACAGTTTAATTGTAGCTACCCAAGGGCGTAGTTTATGGATGTTGGATGATTTAACGGTTTTACATCAGTTAAATTCCAATACTTCCAATGCCGCCACGACCTTATTTAAACCAAAAGACAGCTATCGAACACAGGGGAGGTCAGGAGGTTCTTCTTTAACTCAGGGAACTAATTTACCTAATGGAGTAATAGTGCATTTTAATCTTAAGAGCTACGAAAAAGCAAAAGACACCGTTCAGCTTCACTTTAAAGAAAAAGATGGAACCCTAATTAAAACTTACTCTACAGCGCCTGAAAACAATACTCTAGCAGTAACTGAAGGAGGAAATAAGTTTGTTTGGAATACACGTTATGACGGGGCAGAAACACTCGATGGTATGATTTTCTGGTCAGCCTCTTTCTCAGGAGCGAAAGCAATACCTGGAAACTATATTGTTTCACTTCAATTCAATGGGCAGCAACAATCAAAAGAGTTTACCATACTAAAAGACCCCAGAGCTGAGGTTGAGCTCGCTGAAATTAAACAGCAGTTTGACTTTGTCAATAAAGTCAACACGACGGTTGGTGAAGCACACAAAGCCATAAAAAACATCAGAAGCATTAACACTAAGCTTGCTGATTTTGAAAAAAATTATGGTGATTTGGAAGAGACCAAAGAATTGTTGGCTGAGGTAAAAGCACTTAAAAAGGAGTTATCCGATATAGAAAAAGCATTGTATCAAACCCAAAACAGGAGTAATCAAGATCCATTGAACTTTCCAATTCGTCTGACCAATAAATTAGGATATTTAAATCGATTGGTTACGATTAATGATTTCCCTCCAACATCACAAGATATCGCAGTCCTGATTGAGCTTACAGCTGAAGTAGAAAAACAAATGGAACTTTACGAGAAACTAATATCAGAAGACTTGGAGGCTTTTAACACAGCTTTTGCTAAATTAAATCTGGATTATTTAACCCTTAAATAGAGCGATTTTGTATTACAATTTTGTTAAAGCTTTGCATCTTATTTTTGTAATTACATGGTTTGCTGGTCTGTTTTATGTTCCAAGGCTTTTTATTTATCATATCGAAGGGCTAAAGAAACCAAAAAATGAGGCGGATATTTTAACCACCCAGTTTAAAGTCATGCAAAAAAGACTGTGGTATATCATCACTTGGCCCTCTGCCATTTTGAGTGTTTTATTTGCAGTTTGGTTATTGATGTTGACGCCTGTATGGTTGGCACAGCCTTGGATGCATTTAAAGCTTTTTTTTGTTTTTTTATTGATAATCTATCACCTTAAAACGCATAAAATGATACTCCAATTTCAGCGTGATGAGATAAAGTACAGCAGCATGTTTATGCGAATATGGAATGAAGGCGCTACGCTATTATTGTTTGCGATTGTTTTTCTTGTGATCCTCAAAAATAGCCTTCATTGGATATCCGGAGTTTTAGGTTTTATTGGCTTGGGTGCAGTACTTTTTCTGGGTATTAAATTGTATAAAAATACACGTAAAGGAGAATGATAAAGTCGTTTAAAATTCCAAAGAAATTTTCATTCCGAACCCGTTTATTCGTAGTTATGATTGTCATGCTAGTTGTTGCGGGACTGTTGATTCTGGGGACGACAAGTATACAGTACGAATCCCAAAGAGAAAACTATCACTTAGGACGTCTGAACAGAAAGGAAATTCAAATAAAGCGACATATTGATTATTTGGTGAGTAAACACGAACTGCTTAATCAACCGGATAGTGTTTGGGAAAGATATGCTTCAGATTTTGAAAAAATAAATGACATACACAATGTTCAATATTCACTTTTTACCATTGACGGTAGCCCTTTGTTAATTTATCATTCCCCACTAGAAATCATAGCCAATGACTATATCCTAAAACCTATACTGTTGAATAAAATATTTTCAAGTCCAAACGGGCGATATCTGGAAAATTACGACTCTGATATTGTTAAGTTCCATGCCTCTTACCGATTATTAAAAGATCGTTTCCAGCGACCTTATGCCATTTTATTCTTCCCATACTTTGAAGATGTTTCTTTTTCTGAAAATGAGTTGAATACGTTTTTACAAAACCTTTATCAGATTTATATTTTACTTCTGGCAGGGGTTATTTTTATCGCCTACTTCCTTTCAAAATTTGTAACCCGTTCTTTGGAAACCATTCGCGTAAAAATGGGGAAAATGGGATTGGAAAAAAAGAATGAAAAGATCCATCTAAAAAATGCTACTCGTGAAATAGACAGCCTAGTAAACTCTTACAACAAGATGGTTGACGATCTAGCTGAAAGTGCTGAAAAGCTCGCAAGAAGTGAAAGAGAGAGCGCTTGGCAGGAGATGGCACGTCAAGTTGCTCATGAAATCAAAAATCCTTTGACTCCAATGCGACTTGCCATTCAAAGCTTCGAACATACTTTTAATCCAGACGACCCCGAAAGCAATCAAAAACTCAAAGAATTTTCAAAATTATTAATTCAACAAATTGATACCATGAGCGAGGTTGCAGAGGCTTTTTCTAATTTTGCTGCATTGCCAAAGCCGACTATGAGGGATTGTGATTTAGTTGAGGTCACTCAAATGGCAATAAATATTTTTCAACATGATTATGTCGTATTTTCTTCAAATAAGGCTCATATCTTTCATAAAATGGATCGAACCCAATGGATAAGAGTAATTACAAATCTTGTACAGAATGCGTTACATTCTGTTTCCAAAAAGAAAACACCTCAAATTGGAGTTCAGATAGTTTCAGAACCCACGGAAACCGTCATTTCTATAACAGACAACGGAAGTGGTATTCCAGATAAATTGAAAAGCAAGATTTTTGAACCGAAATTTACTACAAAAACAGCAGGAATGGGCCTCGGTTTGGGCATAGTTAAAAACATCATTAAGTCGCACAGTGGTAAAATAAGCTTTGTTTCTACACAAGATAAAGGAACTACTTTTTCGATTGTACTTCCAAAGAAATTGACCTAGTTCAATTGTTTCTTTGCGACTTCTTGATGATTTTCTTTTTCTAATCGTTCTATAAAATCTAGAGTGTTTTCGTGATCAATTTTCTTTGGTCTATGTACAGTAAGATGAAGTTTTACTCCCAGGGGCATCGGGAAATAGTTATTTCTTCCAAACTTCCAAGAATTTCCAACACTTATTGGAACAACAACGGCCTCTGGCATACTCTCAAAAAGGCAGAGTAATCCTGATTTTTGAAATTTTTTTGGTATGCCATTTCTACTACGTGTTCCCTCCGGGAATATAACGGCACTATAATTTTTTTTATGAAGACGTTTACCAAATGCCTTAATTTGGTTGAGTGCTAACTTGGTTTTTTTTCTATCGATTAAGACTGAGCCACCATGTCTCAGGTTAAAGGACACACTTGGAATTCATTTGCCCAATTCTTTTTTACTGATAAATTTTGGATGGAATTTTCTGAGATACCAAATGATAGGTGGTATGTCATAAGTACTTTGATGATTAACTACGAAGATTATGGATTGCTTGACAGGAAGCTCCTCCATGAGGTCAAACACCACTCTAGTACCTAAAAGATTAAGACATCTGAGTATTAAATAGTTTAGAAAATCTAAAGTGAGCTTATGTGCAGTATAGCCAAGTCCGTAAAAAGACAACCACTGTAAGCCGTGAAAAATCACTAAGATACTTCCAAAGATGAAATAATACAATGCACTTAGAGGGTAGGCAAATAGTTTTTTCATGCATTGATCTTGGGGTGTTTACTAATTAGCAATGATCTTGATACGCCGCTTTTAAATTTTCAGCAATTAGATCTGCTGGTCGGCCTTCAATATGATGACGCTCTACCATGTGAACCAATTCACCGTCTT
>CAZOWC010000111.1:0-4156 GCA_964583375.1 uncultured Flavobacteriaceae bacterium | reverse complement strand
TAGACAAATCCTTCCAAGGGTCTATAGTTCAGTCTGTTCCAAATCCCAGGGCCATTTTCGGGTTGGCTTTCATAGATTTCTTGCATAAAAGCAACATTAAAACGAAGAAAGTCGATGTATTCGCAGGCGGCATCAATTTCCGCTTGGTGAATAGTTTTGGATTGTGCCAACATGGTAGCCGCATTAATTTTGGCCCGATAGGGACCTGAAACGAGTTCAGCTGCTTTTAAAAAAATAGATGCTCTAGATTCCCATGGCATTTGACTCCATGCATGCTTGGCATTAAGAGAAGCTTTAATGGCTTGGTCTATGTGTTTTGAGCTTGCTTTGTGATAAGTTCCCAAACTGTGTTTGTGGTCGTGTGGGGGATGCATGCTGGCAGTATCTCCTGTTCGGATATCTTGGTCTCCAATTCTCATGGGGATATCCATATTTGAATTGTATAATTGACTGTACATCTCCAGCACTTCTTTCTTTTCAATTGTACCTGGTGCATAAGTTAAAATGGGTTAATTACTTGGGTAAGGAACCTGAGAAATACTATTAGCCATAGGGTTAAATTTTAATCAAAAGTATTGATTAAAATCTTAAAACAACAAAAATTAGAGAAGCTTAGTTGAGTATGTAGGGGACACTAAGTTTAAAGCTTGGAACATCAACATTGAATTTTTTAGCTGTAGAAAAGTTGATCATTATGTAAGTCCCAGTCATAGATCCTAGAGGAGAGGTGATAAGGCTTCCTGATTGGTAGGTATGACTTTCTCCTGGCTTGATTACAGGTTTCTTTCCTACGACTCCGTTTCCGTTAACGTACTGAGGGCGACTTACAGATTCGAGAATCTTCCAATGGCGAGAAAGTAACTGTACCACATCTTTGCCCTGGTTTTCAATGGTAATAAAATACATAAAGGCATGATGAAGAATCTGGTCTTTAAGGAAGCTTCCCTCAAACTTAGTCTCCACGGAGATTTTTATGCCTTTTGTTATTTGTTGTATCAAACGATTTATTTTCAATTTTTGATGATTATTAAAAGTAATAAAAATCAATAGTTTAACAAATTTTTCAAGTCTAATTTTGTAATTCAAATGAATTTGCTCTCCCAACACCTACTAGGGCGTCGTATCGACTTCCTATGTTCCTGTAATACACTAAGATAAGGTAATCGTTTTCGGCTAGTGAATGGGAACCGCTAAGAGTGTTTTTAAATAGTACCTCATTTTGCTTGAGAACGTATTTATAATTGTAGAATCCTTGCTTTAATAACAACACCCCTTCGTAAAGTTCTAGTGCTGGATTGTAGTACATTTTATTGAGCTCATTTAACTCAAAATTATTGAATGCTCCGTAAATATATATTTCTTCATTTTCTTTCATTTCGTAAGGGTAAGCAAGACTGAAATACACAAAGCTGTAATCTGCATCAGAATTGGTATTTCCGGGACGCATGATATTTCGAATTTCAAAATCACCGTTGATGTCAGGAGCATAAGTGTAGTCTAATAGAGCCCGAACAATATCTGTTTTTAGATAGGATTCATATAAATCAGTTCGATTGACATAAGTGATATTGGGGGTGGTAACTCTTAAATCCTTAGTGTCAAAGAAAAAATATTCATTACCTCCCTCAAATTGGGTAGGTGTCTCGTAGCGATAGTCAAGTGTGTTTACCGAATAATATTGAGGTTTAATGTCGGTAATGGTTGAGTCCCATTGATAATTTTGAAGCAAGACTACTTTGATATTTTCATCAGGATTAACGAAAAAGGTTTCATTTGGTGTAACTGCAAAATGAAGCGACTGATGACTTGCGAACCGATTCATATTTTGAGGTTTGTAGACAGCAGCTTGAACGGAAGCTGTAGTATCATAAACGCAAAACCTTCGTGAAAAAACCAGCTCATCATAGGCAGAGTAAATTTCAATCATATAATTTCCAGAGACTTTAAGTTGAATGTTTTTATTGGGAATGTTAAGGCTGTAATTCGTAAAACGTTGAAGGGTATTGAAAGAAGTATTATAATTTTCTATTCTAAGGTTATCATATCCTTCCATATACTCATTTTGAAAAAGCTGTGAAGGACTCCAGTCGTGGTTGAAGTATTTGATTCTATAGTAGTAATCTGCCTCATCAGCATTAAGGTCGTCAAAGAGCAAATTGATGGGCTCTCCTAACTGGATAACTGGAAAAACTCCACGATCGGAACCTCCTCTTAATTGAATAGACTTGATGAAGTCAGGAGCAGCATGCTCTTTTTGTCCTTGTGCATTACTCCATGTTAGGCTAAAAAACAGTAAAAGAGTTAGCTTCTTTATAAGCGTCTTCATGATTTGTAAATGTAATTGTTCAGCTTGTGATGTCCAAATACTATGCCTGAGAAAGAAATGCCTAAACATCTATTTAGAATGAATATAAATAGTCTTTTTTCCATGGGTTTTGCTCTTTCTAAAAGAGGGTTTATTATTAAATTTGTGCGATTTTAGAATATAACTTTTTAATGGAAATAATTAAAAAAATCCAAACTCGTAGAGGAGCTAGTCTTAGCATAAAAGGAGAGGCAGAAAAGATTATAGGGAATTCTCCTTCCTCAACTACTTTCGCGTTTAAACCAGATGATTTTTTTGGTACTGTTCCAAGGCTTCTTAAAAAAGAAGGTGAGGATGTTCAAGCAGGTGAGCCTATTTTCTTTAGTAAAAAAGTGCCTCAAATCAAATTTGTTTCTCCTGTTTCGGGTGTAATTGAAACTATTCAAAGAGGCGCTCGAAGAAAAATTGAAAAAATAATAATACGGGCAAACGCCTCCTCAAATACCATCAGTCACGATTGTAAAAATTGGGAAAAGCTAAACCGCGAAGATTTAAAAAGTCTTTTATTGGAAAGTGGAAATTGGCCATTCATTCATCAACGTCCTTATGGAACTATTGCAAACCCTGAGGATACTCCAAAAGCCATATTTGTTTCCACTCACCTAACCAGTCCTTTAAGTCCTGATAATGACTTTTTTCTCAGTAAAGATGTTGAGGTATTTCAGGAGGGAATAAATGTGCTAAATAAATTAGTAGATCAAGAAGTTTTCCTAGGAACTGATGCAACACACTCAGGGATGTTTAAACAAATCACAGCCGTTCAGCATTACACTATTGCTGGACCTCACCCAGCTGGTAATTTGAGTTTACACATACAAGAATTAGCTCCTCTCAATATGGGTGATCGGGTATGGACTATAAACCCGGAGGATGTGGCAAATTTGGGTCGTTTTGTTCAAACAGGACAATATAGCCCTCAGCGTACCATAGTTGTTTGTGGGAATTCGATTGAAAACCCAAAATACATTGTATCTAAACAAGGAGCAGAACTTCAGCCCATATTAAATGAATTTAAAATCCTTTACCCTCAAAACAGGGTGATTAACGGAGACGTATTGACAGGAACTAGGAGTTCTGATGAAGGTCATCTTGGCTTTTACAACAATCAAATTACTGTTATCCCAGAGGGAAACGATTATCGAATGTTTGGATGGCTACCTTTCAAAGACAACAACATATTGAGTCTTTCTAACACCTCTTTTTCACGTCTATTTAAAAAGAAAGGCTTCGAAGTAAATACAAACCTCAATGGAGAGGAAAGAGCTTTAGTAGTTTCCGGTGAGATGGAAAAAGTATTTCCTTTAGAAATTTACCCAATGCAGTTGATTAAAGCCTGTTTGATCGAAGATATTGAAAAAATGGAAGCTCTAGGCATTTACGAAGTAGTACCAGAAGACTTCGGATTAATTGACTACGCCAACACTTCTAAAATTGAAGCACAAGAAATCATCCGTGAAGGAATCGAATTAATGATAAATGAAGTAGGTTAAAATTACTAGTATGAATGCATTAAGAAAACAATTAGACGCTTTAAAAAGACCTTTTGGTAAAGGACAAAAATTAGAAAAGTTTGCGCCAGCAATTAACGCTTTTGACACTTTTTTGTTTGTTCCTAACCACACCACTAAAAAAGGAGCTCATATCCGAGATGCTATAGATTTAAAAAGAACAATGGTAACTGTTATCATTGCACTTTTGCCAGCATTGATCTATGGGATTTACAATACGGGTTACCAATACTACATCCAAACCAATACTCCCTTTACTTTTATAGATGCCTTTATTCATGGT
>CAZOWC010000110.1:0-4196 GCA_964583375.1 uncultured Flavobacteriaceae bacterium | reverse complement strand
TTCAATAACTTTATCAGCTGATGTAATCTCTATACTTTTAGAACTAAATCCAACATAGCTAACTTCTATTGTGAGAGGAAGTTCCGTCGAAGTATTCAATGTAAATTTACCATCAAAATCAGCAACTGTCCCAGTGTTTGAGCCAAGTACAATTATATTAGCACCAGGGATTGCCTCGTTATTTTCTGCATCAACAACTAATCCACTTATGGACGTTTGTGCTAAAGCTATGTTACCTATTAAAAGTAACAGGGTACATATCACATTTTTAAATTTTTTTTTTGTTTTCATATTTTTGTTTTCAGTTATATCCGAACAAGCGCAAGTAAATATATTAAGCAATCTTGAGGAAATTATTTTTTGTTAATAGGCTCTAAGTTACTATAATTTTTAATTTGAATCATAAATTATTATGATGACATGTTTTTATTAAAAAGAATTTAGGATTACTAGCTTGACATATTAAATCTATTTAACAGAATCAATATTTGAATTATGGGTGGTTGATTTGGTAAATTATTTATGTCAAAGAATAGAGCGGGGAAAACTAAAAATTGACTATCGGCTTAACTCTTTCAGCAATTAAGCGCATGGTATTTTTTAATTGCTGATGTGTTAAATTGGCATTATCTAGCTGGAATGTTATTCGATCTATCCCTCCTAAAGATTTGCTATGTCTTAAAATCTTTTCAGCGACTTCTTCTGGGTCACCTACCATTAGTGCCCCTGTTTTACCGTTTTGAGCTGCAAATCGTTCAAAAGTAACTGGGGGCCAACCTCTTTCTTTTCCTATCCTTGTAAAGTTATAAGCATAGCCAGAATAATATTCTTCTATGGCTTGATCTTTAGTTTCTGCTACATATCCTAAAGAATGAATCCCAACTTTTAATTCCTCTGGTGCAAAACCAGCCTCTTTACCTGCCTTACGATACAAATCTATCAAGGGTCTAAACCGATGAGTTTCACCGCCTATAATTGCGACCATCAAGGGCAGTCCAAGACTTCCTGCTCTGGCGAATGATGCCGGCGTACCTCCTACACCTAACCAGATAGGTATTTTGTTTTGAAAAGGTCTCGGGGTAATTCTTTGGTTTTGAAGAGGAGCACGAAACCTCCCTGACCAGTTGATTATTTCTTCTTTTCTAATTTGTAAAAGCAGTTCTAGTTTTTCTTTAAAAAGTTGGTCGTAATCTTCAAATTGACAACCAAATAAAGGAAATGACTCTGAAAAAGATCCTCTGCCTACAACCATTTCAGCCCTTCCAGAACTGATCAAATCTAAAGTAGCGTAGTTTTGGAAAACACGAACAGGATCTGCAGCACTTAAAACTGCTACAGCACTTCCCAATTTAATTCTTTTTGTTCTTGTAGACGCAGCGGCCAGTATCATATGAGGTGCTGAATCAAGAAATTCTTCTCGATGATGTTCTCCTATTCCAAAAATATCTAATCCTACCTCATCGGCATAAACAATCCTTTCAATTAAGTCTGCTACTGCTCTTACTCTGTCTTGTGAACTGGGAATACCCTCAGTAATATCAACTGCGGCAAAACTATCTACGCCTATTTCCATATTTTTTTGAAGTGAATTAGTGAATCAAAATATTGATAAAAGGTTCAATCCCAAACAACTTGATAAAAAATATATTCTATCCTTTTTAAGGATGAAACTCTTTAGGGATTCTCTTGTTCATGAGTTTAAACCAGACAGGAGGAACCAAAGCGATTAGCATACTGGTAGTGTATCCAAACGGAAGTTCAGGGCTTTCGTCTATACTCTCCAATATCTGATATTTTTTAGATGCTCTGTGATGATGATCACTATGGCGTGTTAATTCGTATAAAACCAAGCGACCTAATGCGTGGTTTGAATTCCACGAATGCATAGGGGTTACACGTTCGTATCTTGTGCCTTTTTCTTTTCTTATGAGTCCGTAATGTTCGATATAATTGATAGTTTCCAATAATAAAACTGCCGTTAGGGCTATGCCTAAAGCAAGTAAAACACCATAAACACCAAACACAACTGCAATTAAAATAAGGTAGGATAATTGAAATAATTGGTAGTAAAAAAAGTCGTTGTAAATACTAAAAAAATTAACTTTTTTCTTTTTTAAAAGTTCTTTTTGAATACTGATGGCATTGCGAATTTGCCCTGTGGTGGAAGTAAACCAAAAAGAGAAAACTGATTGATTTTTTTTAGACGTAGCTGGATCTTTAGGAGTGCCTACATTCAAGTGATGCCCAAAATTATGCTCGAGATAAAAGTGCATGTACAAAGCCGGCATCAATAGAATTTTGGCTAACAAACGTTCCCATGCTGTTTTTCTATGTCCTAATTCATGAGCG
Source organism: uncultured Flavobacteriaceae bacterium (assembly GCA_964583375.1). Lineage (GTDB taxonomy): Bacteria > Bacteroidota > Bacteroidia > Flavobacteriales > Flavobacteriaceae > MS024-2A. The sequence continues at coordinate 1,847 of CAZOWC010000110.1, read as the reverse complement.
ACATTAATCCCATTTGTACCCAATACAATTCCAAAAGAAAGTACTAATCCAATGATTTCTGATATTTCTAGAGGAGTAGTAGTCAAATACAAAATACCATATCCAAGAATAGGGAAGACTAGCACAAGGTTAAAATACAGCATTAAATCAAAAAATCGATTAGCTAGGCGACGTTCAATTTTTTGATCGTTGAGCTTGTTAGGATTTGGGGATAGAAATGCCTCCCAAATTGGAATAAAGCCAAATGCATAAAATACAGTCGTATAACACCAATAGCCTCCGAGTTGGATACCAATTAAAGCAGAAACTGGAATAGTATACGCCAACAAGTACTTTAAGTCATTCACAAAATTATATTTAATATTCACTATAGAACAGTTTAAAATTAATCATATTGTTATTGCGATGAAGCATTGTCAATACTAGTTAAATATTTTTTGTCTCGCTCGATTAATAAATCCGGATCCATTTCCATTTTTGCTTCATGCGCTTTTATAGCTTTTTTTATTCCAGCTATTACTGCAGGATTTTGAGCTGCAATATCAAAACGTTCGCTGGGGTCCTCATCTACATTATAGAGTAGAGGGGGGTTGTGATAGGTTTTGTTAGGATTACTCACATAAGCAGATTTAGTGATAAAATGAGCTTTGTACGATCCTAAACGCATGGCGTATAGTTCTCGTTCCCTATAAAAATAAACTTCATTACGGGCTCCTTTTTCTTTGCGAAACAAAACAGGAGAAAGATCTACTCCGTCCATTTCTCTATCTGAAGGGACTTCCACTCCAGCGATTTTACTAAATGTGGTAAACAAATCCATAGTGGTTCCCATGTCAGTTACAATCCCTGCTTTTATATTTCCGGGAGACCAAAAGATGGTGGGTTCACGCATGCCTCCTTCCCAAGTGGTTCCTTTCCCTTCTCTAAGTAAGCCAGCACTACCTCCAGAGAGTTCGGTAGGTAACCAAGGGCCGTTGTCTGAAGTAAAGACCACTATAGTATTCTTATCCAATCCTTTTTCTTTTAGGGTTTTAATCACCCTTCCAATATTAAAATCAATTTCTTCCACTACATCACCGTACAAACCTCGTTTACTTGTACCCATAAATTGCTCTGAAGCAAAAAGTGGGACATGGGGCAAGTTGTATGCCAGGTACAAAAAGAAAGGTTTGTCTCCTTTTTGATGTGAATTAATAACTTCGATAGAAGCATCAGTATAGCGTTTAACAATAGTGTATTGATCAGCTGGGCGCTCCACTTCTTCAGTACCCTTTAAGATAGGGACATTAAAGTCTTTAGGAGTTAAATTTTTGTATTCTTTGGTCCATAATTCCCAATAATCCATAGAGATATTTAGTTTTCGAGTGATATCCATATCATTGGAGTAGGGGATACCGTAATAGTAATCAAAGCCATGATTGGTGGGTAGATATTGCTCTCGATGACCCAAATGCCATTTTCCAGCCATATGGGTGGTATAATTCGCTTTTTTAAGTTGTTCCGCTATGGTAATTTCTTTGGCTGGAATTCCATTTTTGGAATCTGGGAAAAACACACGAGCTTTATTACTCATCATCCCATTTCGTACCGGTAGTCTCCCTGTCATTAAGGCTGCTCTACTGGGAGTGCAAACTGGTGCGCCAACGTAAAAGTTAGTCCATTTTTGACCCTCCATAGCCATACGATCAAGTACAGGGGTTACAATGGAAGGATTTCCAAAACTACTCAGGTCACCATAACCTAAATCATCCGTAAAAATGATAATGAAATTGTATTGTTTATTTTCTTGTGACTGGAGTGTATTTGGAAGAATAAATAGGAGTATAATTAATGAGGCACCAAGACAG
>CAZOWC010000109.1:0-4216 GCA_964583375.1 uncultured Flavobacteriaceae bacterium | reverse complement strand
TGTTGCTGCAAACATCCCTTGGAATAGGAAATCAGTCCACCAGGTATATCCTCCTCCTGCGTAGTCAATGGACATACCGCCCTCAGGGGCAGCAATTCCAAAACCAGCAAATTTAAAAAACCCCATGGCACCTTCCTCAAATCCGGGATACATGAGGTTAAAACCACCAATACAATAAAGTAATAATCCAGCGGTGATTACGAAAAAGTTTTTAAATAAAATATTTACTGCATTTTTTTGTCTTGTAAGCCCAATTTCAAGAAAAGAGAACCCAAGGTGCATAAAAAATACAAGTGCTGTACAGATCATCATCCATACGTTATTAGCTGTAAATAGTGCAGTTTCCATATTAGTATAATTTGTTTTTGTTTTTTAGTTAAGTGATTTTCCGCCCTTTTCTCCAGTACGAATTCTGTAAGCTTCCTCTACGGGAAGGATAAATATTTTCCCGTCACCAACACTGTCTGTAGCAGCTGATTTTAGGATTGCGTCGATAGTTGGTTGAACAAAATCGTCATTGACTACTATTGAAAGGTATCTTCTCTGTATTTCAGAGGTGCTGTAAGTAATCCCTCGGTATACATGCCCTTCTTTTTCATTTCCAACACCTGTCACATCCCAATAACTGAAGAAATTGACTTCAACATTGTGTAAGGCTTCTTTAACTTGGTCAAATTTTGATTTTCTAATTATTGCCTCTATTTTTTTCATTTTTGTTGTTTTAGTTTATGTTTTCAATAAAAAAATCCTCATTGGTGAATGAGGATTTTTTATCAATTCTACTCTCTTTCTCTTTTACCTGGATAAGCTATAGATCCGTGTTCTGAAATATCTAAACCTTTCAGTTCTTCTTCTTCTGTTACACGTAAGCCAATTGTATATTTTAATATTGAAAATACGATGAATGATAGTAATATTGCCCATATCATGTAAGCAATCGCACCTGTAAGTTGTGCAATAAATTGAGATGCTCCGCCTCCATTAAAAAGCCCTATTCCGACATCACCATTAACTCCCCAAAGCCCAATTACAATTGTACCCCAGAATCCAGCTATACCGTGAACAGAAACTGCACCAATTGCATCATCTATTTTAAGTTTTTTCTCTATGAATTCTATAGAAAAAACTACAATAATACCACCAATTAAACCAGCCATAACAGCTCCTGGTGCAGTCATATTTCCACAACCAGCAGTGATGCTTACAAGGCCTGCTAATGCCCCATTCAAAGACATCGACAAATTTGATTTTTTCAAATATAACCATGATGTAATTAATGCACCCAAACCGCCAGCAGCTGCAGCTAAGTTTGTAACCATAACCACAGTAGATGCCCCAATAGCGTCATCTCCACCCCAAGCCAATTGTGATCCTCCATTAAATCCAAACCAACCAAGCCATAATATAAATACACCTAATGTTGCCGTTACTTGATTGTGGCCAGGAATAGGCATAACCTCTCCATTTACGTATTTACCAATTCTAGGTCCGACCATGTATGCTGCAACTAATGCAGCAAATCCACCGACACCATGAACAATTGAGGATCCAGCGAAATCTATAAATCCAATCTCAGTAAGCCATCCTGAACCTTGCCATTGCCACCCACCGGAAATTGGGTAAATGATTGCTGTCATAACAAGTGTGAATATTGCATATGTTTCAAATTTAGTTCTTCCAGCAATTGCACCTGAGACTATTGTGGCAGCAGTAGCAGCAAACATTGTCTGAAAGAAAAGATCCGCTCCTTCTCCTTGAAATAAACCTCCCCAAAAAAACCATCCATTGGAAGTATCACCATACATTAAAGAATAACCAACTAACCAATAAGTTATCGACCCGACGCAAATATCGAGAAGATTTTTCATAGCTATATTGACTGCATTTTTTGAACTTGTCATTCCAGATTCAACAAGAGTAAATCCAGCTTGCATAAAAAATACAAGAATACCTGATAAAAGCATCCATAACATACCCATGTCCCCCTCAATAGCAGCTGTGTCCTGAATAATAAAGGGTATATTCAAAAATAAATTTTTTATAAACATAATATTTTATTTAAGATTATAATTAAAATGAATATATCATAGCCATTACAAAGGATGCTAAGCTATCTGAAGTATCAGTTGGGCTGATTGCGAATATTTCTGATGAAGCACTATCTAGTCTTAATTCAGGCTTGAACATAAAGTTTCCTGATGTATAATTTCCTGTCAGTGTTAGTGAAAAATTATCAGCATCTCCATCTGATACTAAAGCACCAAATCCATCAGTCTCTGAAAAAAATTCGCCTCGCAAACCAATTGCAAAGCTGTCACTAGTTGTGATCTGTGGGTAAAGTGCTACGCCAGCAAATCCCATATCACCAGAAAGGGTTGCAGAAGTAGCGTTAATGCCTAAGAAAAAACTATCGCTTAAGTCAAATCCACCTGTGAAGTCAATTTGTGTATAGTCATCTCCTCCCAAAAAATTAATGTATTGACCGTAAAGTCCCAATTGAGCACCAAAGGCTGTATAACGAGAATAATTTGCTTCAGTTTCGTCAGTTTGATTGAATACACCAACCATTAGGGAGATGTCATCAGAAAGTTCAAAATCAAGTTTTAAACCCGTATGAGAAAAAGGTCCATATGAAAACATATAAGAAGTAGAATAATTGAAATTCGCTGCTGGAGAAATAACCTCATACCCTAAAAAAGTATTGAAATTTCCCATTGTAACTGTTACTCCGTCTCCTAAGTGGTAATAAGCGTACAATTGATTGACAATTTCTGAAGAGTTACCAACAGATCCAAATACAGCGTCTGAACCTCTTGGTCCAAAAACAACATCGGCAACAAAGCCGGATTTTTCTCCTTCGTAAGAAACGATGAAGTTGGCCATCCCAAGTGAAAATCCGTTAAGATTTGCGAAAGACGTTCCTGGTGCCACAGGATCTTCAGTAAAGCTGGTTCTAAAATAGGTGTCTACTGTACCACTAAAATTAAATGTAGCTTCAGGAGTACTGTCTTCTTCCTGTGCTTTTAGCGTAGTAGGGATAATTGCAATTAATAAAATTGCGATTGCGATGATAGAATTATTTTTTTTCATTGTGTAAATATTAGTTTTGGCAAACTTATATTTATTTAAAATATGACCCATTACAATAAGGGGATGCTTTTTCAATTTTTTACATATAAAAAAAATGACCCCCTAAAAATTAGGGGTATTTGAAAATAAAAACAAAAATTTTAAGAAATAAGCAAAAAAAAGATGTCTAGGCTAAAAATTTATATAAAGAATGACCTGCAAAAACAAAAACTAATCCTCCTACTACGCTCAAAAGTGTATAGCCGATAAAACTTAAGCAGTCTCCAGAACGGAGAAAAAACATGTTTTCCATACTAAAAGTAGAAAATGTAGTCAACCCACCACAAAATCCTATAATACCAAATAGGTAAACATCAGAGCGAAAACTGTCATTTTTCAATGCCCAGCCAACTAAAAATCCAATCAATAGGCAGCCAATAAAATTTGCTACAAGAGTAGCCCAAGGAAATCCTTCTTTATTTATATAAAATAATTTACTGATTAAAAATCGGAATGCACTACCTAAACCACCACCCAAAAAGATAAGCAGCAGTGCTTTCATTTTTGAGTTAGATATTTTATTAAAACTAAGGCGCTAAAGGCGATAAAAAAACCAATCAATATTTTATAACTTCCCTTAAAGTAGTTGGGCTGACTTTTTTTGTCGGATCTATATGAAAAGACTACAATCAAGGTAAATCCCACGACAAAGCATAAAGCAAATATTAATTGTCCAAAAGAAAACATCTTCTTATTTTTTGACTAATTTAGAAATAAATAATCCATAAACATTCAAAGACAACATGTTAAATAAACCAATTAATGCCGTTACTTCATTTCATGAGGCTTACGGTTTGGGCATAGAGGACAAGCCTACAGCTATTTTACCTGAATCCGTTACCACACTTCGATTCAATCTAATGAAAGAAGAAAATGAAGAATACTTAGAAGCTGCCAAAGATGGAGACCTTATAGAATTAGGGGATGCACTAGGCGATATGCTTTACATCTTATGTGGGACGATAATTGCCCACGGTTTTCAAGACAAAATGGAAGCTATTTTTGACGAAATACAGCGAAGTAATATGAGCAAACTGGATGAAAACGGTAAGCCAATTTACAGAGAGGATGGGAAAGTAATGAAAGG
>CAZOWC010000108.1:0-4243 GCA_964583375.1 uncultured Flavobacteriaceae bacterium | reverse complement strand
GGGCACGTAAATTGAGCTTATGCCCGTACTGAAGCATTTGAGGGGAAAACGCAATCTCCCCATTGACAAGAGTTTCAAGGTATTGGATTGCGATTTGTTGGTCTTCTTTTTGAGTGCCACCATCAAAAATATTCGCTCTAGAAACGATAAGATCGCAAAACTCAACCGTATTTTGTGGTAAACTAAGGTAGTCATCTAACTCAAAAAGCTTTGGGTTCAATAATTGCTTAAATAGCAATTTATAGGCTTGAAAAACAAAAGCACGAGTTTGTTCACGTTGGTAATCCCCAGCTATGTGACCTGCCTCAAAAAGTATAGTAGGTGTCCCAGACTGAGTGAAAGCATCTCCTACGCAATTTGGATTAAAACTATCGTCATAACGTCCTATGGATTTATGTAACTTGCTTGAAAGCCCTTGAGCAATGGCAGCAATCAGGAGCATAGCTTCCTTTCTTGCGTCAGTGAGGCTTCTTTCTATATTTGCAGCTGGTGCCAAAAAAGACAAGCTCGCAGACGGACCCCCATTGCCAGTTGCATAAATTGTTCGCTGACCGTGTAAATTCAAACACAGATCGGGCTTAATCGATTGGTAAACCTGCCTAAGAACCTTACTTTCCGGCTGGGTAAGGTGAACTGCATCGCGGTTTAAGTCAACCCCATTGGCATTTACCCTTGTGTAGAGATGCGAACCGTCAGGGTTTAACTGTGGAATAATATGTAATGTAAAAGCCTCTTGATACTTAATTTGCGCCTCAGATAAAAACCATGGAATAAAGTCCAATAAAGCCTTAGTAGTGGTACTTTCGTTTCCATGCATTTGTGACCACATTAAAACTTGATAATCGCCTGAGCCAATCTTCAATAAATCGATAGGACGATACTGAACAGTATGACCAACTGTAGTTTTTATATCAGCGTCAAATTGATTGAAAAAACGTTCTAAAAGAGAGGGAGGTAAGTAGCGCTTACAAGCCATGAATAAATTTTATAATACAAATGTAAACAACCATTTGTTTACATTTGTTGTTTACAAAAGTATTAAATTTATCAGTTCGATTTTCTTTAATAGCCCCTGCTGTGTACAATTGTAACAAAAGTAGATTTACTTATATATTATTTACTGTTAATGAACACTTTATGAAGATTATTTAAACTGATTGTTTTGTGTATTAACGATTTGTAAAATTCGATTTACTGTTGTATATTAGTATAAATTTCAAAAAAAGTTTACGATGTTAAACACTGATGCATTTTTAAGACGATTGGAGCAATTGATGGAAAATCAACAATTAAATGCAGCTGCTTTTGCAGAAAAAATTGGTGTACAGCGGTCATCTGTTTCTCATATTTTATCACGAAGAAACAAGCCAAGTTTAGAATTTATCTTAAAAGTCCAGGCGGAATTTGCTGAGGCAGATTTTGACTGGTTGCTTTTGGGGGCGAGAAAAAAAACCTCCTCTACACCAAATCAGTATTTGGTTAACCAAGAGAAAGTTGATGTATTAGAAGATGAAAAAATCACCAATCTTCCCAAGAAATCTCTATCAACTTCTTTGGACGTTTTAGATACCGATGTTTTACAAATCATTCAGACTTATAAGGATGGTACTTTTCGTGTATTTTTGCCTAAATCTTAGTATTTTTGTTTCCTATGATTCGACTGCTTGTGTGCATTTTTCTCATGCTTGCCTCCTGCTATACTGTTGAACGCGATTGCATCCCTTTTCACCAAGGGACTTTTGAGTTTTCTCAGATCATCAATGGCAGCATGAAAACCTCAACTTTTACACGGGACTCACTCTATGAAATTGAGCGCTTTAGGGGCAAGATCGATACTGCCAGCATACGCTGGGTAAACGATTGTGAGTGCATACTCACTAAGCTCAATCCAACATCGAATCAAGACAAGCGTCCAATTCAAATTAAAATTATAAGTACCCAACACAATTCTTATACTTTTGAATACTCTTTAGTTGGAGAAAGTAAGAACACACAACGTGGAACAATTCAAAAAATCCAATAAATATGTTTACCCCTGATCTAATATTTGCTTTTTTAACACTGACATTTCTCGAGATTATTCTCGGTATAGATAACATTATTTTTATTTCCATTTTAGCAAGTCGTTTTCCTGAAGCTGATCGAAAAAAATTAATGCGTATCGGACTTCTAATGGCTTTGTTTTCGAGAATACTTCTGCTTATGGGGATTAATTGGCTGGTGCAGATACAAGTCTCTCTTTTTAGTTTTGACTGGGGATCGTTCAGCACAGACTTAACCATTCAGTCTCTAATTCTGGTTTTTGGGGGACTATTTTTACTTTATAAAAGCACTAAAGAAATCTATGAAAAGGCTGAAAGCCTCGATGAAACAGTAGCTAAATCGAAATCAAATAAACTGACCTATGCTCGTGCATTATTTCAGATTGTTTTAATTGATATTGTCTTTTCTTTTGATTCAATTTTGACTGCTGTAGGCATGACAAATGGCATTCCTTACGCCATTCAAACAATGGTTGCAGCTGTAATTTTGTCCATACTGATTATGATGCTTTTCGCAGCACCTGTGAGTAAATTTATCAACACTTACCCTTCGCTTCAAATTTTAGGATTGGCGTTTTTGTTACTAATTGGCTTTATGCTAATCACTGAAGCGGCCCACCTCTCACACACCACAATCTTCGGGTCGACTATTGGCGCAATTCCAAAAGGATATTTATACTTTGCTATCGCATTTTCCCTCGGTGTGGAAATGATAAATATACGCTTTAGAAAAAAGAAAAAGGCTTAAAAATTTAAGCTGATTTGACTATCGTCATTTTCTGAGCTAATGGCCTCTTCTCCCTCTACTTCAATCTCTTTTACGTCTTGCTCCACAGGGAGTTCATAGTTTAACGCTTCCTTAAGTGATATTTTTTTGATTTTTTTATCCGTCAGTTGATTCCCAAAAGCCTTGAATCCTTTGACTGATATAAACTCTTCAGCATTGATTTCCATGTCGTCCGGCTTTGCTTTTCCTCTTGGTTTTTCAAACTCTACCGTGAGTATAGGACGTCCCACAAAGCTCGTAAAGACATGACTTCCGCCCTCTTTGATATAAGAATCCTCTTTGTCTTCACTTTCAACACAAAAACGCTTGAGGAAATAGCGTTTTTTTTCAGGATCAAAGTGGACGGCTGTAATTGGTTTTTCAGGTATCCATTTTTCGATGTGAGCCAGCGAATCATCAAAATGCAGACTTAATTCAGGAGTCACTACCCGAACCGTCCCTCCCTTGGTAGCAATAAGGAGTTTATCCTCCCCTTTGAAGGCTCCTAGCAACTCTCCTCTTCCCTCTAGGTTTAATCGACGAATAGTTGTGTCAAACCATATTTTACGAGGCTTGAGTGTAGAAACCCCTTTTTCTTTTAATTCGACCTTTCTGATATTATATTTGGTAACTATATTTCCTCTGACCGAACGTCCTTTGATTTGTAAATCAGCAAAATCCAAATCCCATTTTAACTTTTTGATGCTTACAGAACTTCTCAGTATAATAGTTACAATTTCTGCTTCTCCGTTGGGATTGGCTGAAAAATAAAGGACCTCGGATTGGACTTTACCTTGAGTCAAGTCGTAAATCTTTTCACGAGTAACTCCTGTAACTGCAAATCGCTTGATGAAAGTAGTTCCATTTTTACCGTCACGGTAAATCATATTATAAATAGTTCGACTGTCTTTTTTCTTAAATACAGCGGCATGGATGATATTTTTTCCAATAAAGACTTTACTGTCAACTTTTACTACTTGCATTTTACCGTCCTTAGTAAATGCAACAACATCATCAATATCAGAACACTCACAGACAAACTCATCTTTACGCAAGGAAGTTCCTATAAATCCTTCAACTCTGTTGATGTAGAGTTTTTGATTTCTAACCACTACCTTTTTAGCGTCAACATCATCAAAAATGCGAATTTCTGATTTTCGCTCCTTACCCATTCCATAAGTCTTTTTTAAATGGGTAAAATATCGTACGGCATAATCGATGAGATAATTTAAATTGTTTTTAACTTCCTCTATATCTCCTTCAAGAGCTTCAATTTTTTGCTGGGCTTTATCCAAATCAAATTTTGAAATTCTCTTGATGCGAATTTCTGTTAAACGCAGGATATCTTCTTCAATTATAGGACGTTTTAAGTGTACTATATGAGGTTTTAATCCCTCATCAATAGCTTTAATGACCTCTTCCCAAGTCTCTGCTT
>CAZOWC010000107.1:0-4260 GCA_964583375.1 uncultured Flavobacteriaceae bacterium | reverse complement strand
GCAACAAAAAAATATCCATTAGTGAAGCACTAGAGTTGATGAAATGATGTTCTTATGAAAATAATTTCTAAATTTGTCTACACTGTTAAACGCTCAATTTTGAAGATATCACGCGAAGTACAAACTGCAATTCTCATTCTAGGTTGCATAACCATTTTTATTTTTGGATTCAATTACCTCAAGGGGGCTTCCCTTTTAGACAACAGTAAAGTTGTATCGTCGCTTTACCATGACGTTGAGGGACTCGTCGTCGGTGCTAATGTTACCATCAACGGTTTAAATGTAGGAAAAGTAAGAAATATAGATTTTGATGAAAACTACGATAAAATTAAAGTCACCTTCAGTTTGAGAAACGATTTGAATTTTTCAAATCAAAGTACTGCTCAACTCTATGAGGCGGGTCTGATCGGTGGAAAAGCCATAGCCATTTTACCTAAATACGATCAGGGAAATAAGGTAAAGACAGGAGATGTATTGCCTTCAGAGATTAAACCTGGTTTAACAGAACTGGTCAATCAGCAAATTGCCCCCTTACAAGATAAGATTGAGGGACTTTTAACTTCAGCTGATTCTCTTTTTGCAGGTGTGAGTAATGTGATGAATTTTCAAACTCAAACAAATTTAAAATTGGCACTCGAAGGCTTAGCTGAAAGTGTAAATAATGTTGCAGAACTTACAGATAACATGAATCGGGTAGTTGTACAAAATGAAAAAAACTTTAAAGGTGCCATGAATAATTTAGAGGATACCTCCAAAAATTTAAGTCAACTTACTGATTCTCTAAATCAAATGCCCCTGGGCGCTACAATTGAAAATTTTGAGCAAACCTCAGCCGATTTAAAAATGATTATTTCTCGCTTGAACAGTGGCGATGGCTCGGCAGGTAAGTTACTCAATGACGATAACTTGTACAATAAGCTATTAGGCTCATCAGCTGCTTTGGAGGCCTTGTTAAATGATCTGAAAGCCAATCCCAAAAATTACGTCCACTTCTCCATATTCGGAAGAAAAGCCAATACTACAAGATCCAAAGAATAATCCTTATGGACTATTTGCCAAATTTTATCTTCTTGTGTTTGCTTGTTTTGGGTGGAGTTTTTTTTACGCGAAATATTTTACGAATTAAAAGAAATATCCTACTTGGAAAAGAAGCTGGAAGAAAAGATCAGAAGTCTGAGCGTTGGAAACACATGGTTTTGGTAGCTTTGGGTCAATCTAAAATGGGTGTGAAGCCTGTAGCAGCAGCACTTCATTTAGTTGTGTATATAGGGTTTATTATAATTAACATCGAACTACTGGAAATCATTCTTGATGGGTTACTAGGAACTCACAGACTTTTTGCTCCCTTATTAGGTAGTATTTACGATTTTTTGATTGGAAGTTTTGAAATATTGGCTTTACTTGTATTAATAGCGGTAATTTTGTTTTGGACCCGCAGGAATCTAGTTAAGATTAAACGTTTTTGGAAACCAGAAATGAAAGGTTGGTCCAAAAGGGATGCTGATTATATCCTGTATTTTGAAGTTATTCTTATGCTCCTTTTCCTTTCAATGAATGCAACAGATGCCGTGCTTCAACAGCAAGGTGCCGAGTATTATACAAAAGCAGGAAGTTTTCCGGTATCTCAATTTATAATGCCCCTTTTTGAGGGCTTAGGGCTCAATACTTTAATCCTTTTAGAACGAAGTTTTTGGTGGACACACATTATTGGAATTTTAATTTTTTTGAACTACCTCTATTATTCCAAACACCTTCATATACTCTTAGCATTTCCCAATACATTTTATGCTAATTTAGAATCTCAAGGCAAGTTTAATATTAATGCTGACATTAAAAGAGAAGTGATGCTGATGCTGTTTCCAAAAAAAGCCGCTACTGAGCCTGAGACCAGTTCACCGCCAGATAAATTTGGAGCGAGTGATGTATTCGATTTAAAGTGGACTCAGCTTATGAATGCATACAGCTGCACTGAATGCGGTCGTTGTAGTGAAGTTTGTCCGGCAAATCAAACTGGAAAGAAGTTATCTCCTCGAAAAATTATGATGGACACCAGAGATCGTTTAGAAGAAGTAGGTAAAAATATCAATGTGAATAAAGGAGTCTTTGAAGACGACCAGAAACAGTTACTAAATGACTATATTAGTCCAGAAGAGTTATGGGCATGTACCTCATGCAATGCATGTGTTGAAGCCTGTCCAATTGCCATTGACCCTTTGTCAATTATAATGGATATGCGACAGTATTTGGTTATGGAGAAATCAGAGGCTCCTCAGGAGCTTAACGTAATGATGGGAAATATAGAAAAAAATGGGGCTCCATGGCCTTTTAGCAATCAAGACCGTTTGCAATGGACAAGCGAAAAATAATTTAAATTTATGGAACGAGAAGAAGCAGAAAGTTATTTACACAAAAAGATAGAATCAGGTGAAGTAGTAAGTCCAGTTTTGCCTGAAGGAATTAAAAATTATCTTATTGATATTGACGGTACTATATGCGATGATATCCCTAACGAAGAACCCGAGCGTATGGCGACTGCTAAATTGTATCCAGATGCTTTGGTTACTCTGAATAAATGGTATGATGAAGGCCATCTTATTTGCTTTTTTACCTCTAGAGTGGAGGCCCATCGAGGGGTGACCGAGAAGTGGCTAAAAGATAATGGGTTTAAATATCATAGCTTGCTCATGGGTAAGCCTAGAGGCGGAAATTATCACTGGATTGACAATCATTTGGTGAAAGCTACACGTTACAACGGAAAGTTTACCGATCTGATTGAAAAAGAAGTCACCATCGAAGTTTTTGATGACGGTCAATCACAATCTTAATTGATGAGTCTTGAGGTCCCAACATTAGCGTCACTCCAGGCTCAAGGCAAAAAGGCAGCTGTAGTTTTTTGGGTGGGTTGTGCAGGTAGTTTTGACGATCGGGCAAAAAAAATTACCAAAGCGTTTGTAAAAATCCTAAACCATACCCAAACTTCGTTTGCAGTATTAGGAACTGAGGAGAGTTGCACTGGTGATCCCGCAAAAAGAGCCGGGAATGAATTTTTATTCCAAATGCAAGCCTTACAAAACATCAACACCCTTGACAGCTACGGTGTTACAAAAATTGTGACCACTTGCCCTCACTGCTTCAATACCCTAAAAAACGAATATCCTGAATTAGGTGGTCATTATAAAGTAATGCATCATACTCAATTTTTAAAATCCTTAATCAAAGAGGGAAGCCTCAAAGTTGAAGGTGGTTCTTTTAAAGGAAAACGGATTACTTATCACGACCCATGCTATTTGAGTAGGGCGAATAAAATTTTTGAAGCACCTCGCGAATTGATTAAAAAACTAGATGCTGAGCTCGTCGAAATGAAAGCTTGCAAGACTAAAGGTTTGTGCTGTGGAGCCGGAGGAGCCCAGATGTTTAAAGATGCAGAAGAAGGGAATAAGGAAATCAATATTGAGCGAACTGAGCAAGCACTAGACACTAAAGCTGAAATTATTGCCGCTGCTTGTCCTTTTTGTAATACAATGATAACAGATGGTGTCAAAAATAAAAAGCAGGAGGACAAGGTTAAAATAATGGATGTCGCTGAGTTGATTGCCAATGCAAATAATTTATAGGTCATGATTGTTCCATTTGAAAACTTACCTCCAGAATCTAGAGTTTGGGTTTATCCCTCTGATAGGCCTTTTAGAGAAGAAGAACTTACTAAACTTAAAGAGGCTCTTAATGATTTTATATCCAGTTGGACAGCTCACAATCAAGAGTTGGAAGCTGGATTCGATTTGCCCTATAACCGCTTTATTATACTAGGCTTAAATCAAGAAAAAGCTCAAGCCAGTGGATGTTCAATTGATGCCTCTGTCCATTTTATCCAAGAACTTGAAAAGGCATTTAAACTTTCTCTTTTAGATAAAATGAATGTTACTTTTAAGCAAGGGGAATATTTATCGCATAAGACTTTGGAAGATTTCAAAAAAATGGCAAAGGAACGTGCTATTTCTAAATCAACTATTGTTTTTAATAATCTAGTTGACACTGTTGATGGATATCATAATTTTTGGGAGGTTCCAGCCGAAGAAAGTTGGCATAATCGTTTTTTTAAATAAACTAATCGTTTTTTAAATGAAATATACCCTAAGTTTTCTCTTTGGATTTATTTTCTTAACATACGGTCAAACACTAGATCCCTTATTGTCAGAGGATGAACAAGCTCAAAAAATTTGGGTTGACAGTCTATACAACAGCTTTTCATTGGAGGAGAAA
>CAZOWC010000106.1:0-4350 GCA_964583375.1 uncultured Flavobacteriaceae bacterium | reverse complement strand
TTATCTACTAGTTTAAGTTTATCAAAAAGAATTGGACCTAATTGTTTTGGAGAAGCCAGATTGAAAGTTTCTCCAGCAGCATCAAAAATTGTTTTTTCCAATTTCTGAATGTCTACGGTCAAGTTTTTAGACAATTCTTCAAGGAAAGGAACATCCAAATTAATACCTTCACATTCCATTGCAGTCAATACTTTGACAAGAGGGAGTTCTACTTTTTTATACAAATCTATCGTTTGAGCAGCGAGCATTTCCTTTTCAAAATGGTCCTTGAGTTGGTAGGTAATATCTGCATCTTCAACGGCGTATTCGGTTTGTTTTTCCACTGCAACATCGCGCATACTGCCTTGATTTGCCCCTTTTTTACCGATGAGTTCAGTAATGGATTGTGGGCTGTAATCCAAATAGGTTTCTGCTAAAACATCCATATTATGTCGCATATCGGGATTGACCAAATAATGTGCGATCATGGTGTCAAAAAGAGGAGCGTTGACCTTGAGGTCGTAATTTTTAAGAACCTTTAAATCGTATTTTAAATTGTGACCAATTTTTTCAATCTCAGTGTGTTCAAAAAAAGCCTTAAAAGGCTCTAGAATAGCAAGGGTCTTAGTTCTATCTTCTGGAAGTACGAGGTAGTATCCTTTAGATTTTTCCCATGAAAAAGCGATACCGACCAATTCGGCTTGAAGTGCATCTAAAGAAGTAGTTTCTGTATCAAAACAAACACTTTTCTGTTGAAGTAAGTTTTTCAGCAGTAATCCTCTTGATACAGGACTGTCAACAGTTTGGTACCAATGCTTTTTATTGTCTAGATTTTTCCGTTCTGAGCTTGTTTGATCACTGACCGTACCACTACCTGGAGCTGAGAATAAATCGAATTGTTGCCCCTGTTGAGGGCTTGTTTTTTTTGGAGCCGTCTCTGTTTGTGCGGACTCCTCTTCAGCTGAAGAAAAGATTTTTTTAAAATTTTCTGCAATTCTTCGAAACTCTAATTCTTCAAAAAGAGCACTTACAGCTTGAGAATCTGGCTGACTGAGTTCGTAGTCCTTAGCATCAAATTTTACGGGTACATCTAAAAGGATGGTCGCGAGTTGTTTGGATAAAATGCCGAGGTCTCTACTAGCCTCAATTTTTTCTTTCAGCTTTCCCTTAAGCTCGTCGGTGTGTTCCAAAAGCCCCTCCATACTGCCATAGGCCTTGATGAATTTCTTCGCAGTTTTGTCTCCTACTCCAGGAAGACCTGGAATATTGTCTACTGCATCACCCATCATCCCGAGGTAATCGATGACTTGCTCTGGACGTTCAACTTCAAATTTTTCCTGAACTTCGGGGATCCCCCAAATCTCAATTCCATTACCCATACGAGCAGGGCGATACATAAAAATATTTTCTGAAACCAATTGAGCAAAATCCTTGTCTGGTGTTACCATAAAGACCTGATAATCTTCTTTTTCGGCCTGCTTTGCCAAAGTCCCGATAATGTCATCAGCCTCATAGCCTTCTTTAACAACAACGGGTATGTGCATGGCTTCTAAAATTTGCTGAATGTAAGGTACTGCGACACGAATGGCTTCTGGGGTCTCATCGCGATTGGCTTTGTATTCAGTAAACATCTCAGTCCGTGTTGCCGACCCTCCTTTGTCAAAACAAACAGCAAGATGGTCAGGACGTTCACGCTTAATTACATCGAGTAGTGAATTGGTAAAGCCCATAATGGCAGAGGTGTCCATTCCCTTAGAATTGATTCTTGGATTTTTTATAAATGCGTAATACCCTCTAAAAATTAGCGCATAGGCATCAAGTAAAAAAAGACGTTTTTGTTGGCTCATTGTTTAAATATAAAAAACGATTGGGCATTTGGATTCATTCCTCATTTTTATTTAAAATAGAATCCAATTTTTTGCAAATTCCATCAGTGTCTAATCCGAGATCTTTTAAAAGATTTTTAGGATTCCCATGAGAAATAAATTGGTCAGGAACTCCTTCCAGTTCAATTGGAATATTGTAGTTGTATTGTGCGGCAAACTCGAGTATGGCACTTCCAGCTCCACCCTTGACGGTTCCTTCCTCAAAGACAACCACTCTTTCATAGGTGTTGAATACGGCATGAAGTAGTTCCAAATCCAATGGCTTTACAAAACCCAAATCAAAATGCGCAAAATTATCTACATTTTTTGGTTCTGCTAATGCAGATTGTATATTCCCAGCTATAGTGCCTAAACTTAGTATTGCAATCTGACCACCTTCTTTTAAACAGCTTCCTTTTCCTAAAGTGACTTCTTCAAAATCAAAAGAGAGCTGATTCAATTGGCTATATCCCCTTGGATAACGTATTGCCAATGGCTGTTCCAATCCAAGTTGAGCTGTATAAAGCAGATTTTGAAGTTGCTGTGCATTTCGTGGAGCAGCAATTGTAAGGTTTGGAATACAGCGTAAAAAAGCAATGTCAAAAACACCGTGGTGTGTAGGACCGTCGTGTCCAACAATCCCTGCACGATCGACACAAAAAACAACCCCTAATTTCTGTAAGGCAACATCGTGTAGAACTTGGTCATATGCACGCTGAAGAAAGGTTGAGTAGATGACGCAAAACGGCAGCATACCTTGAGTTGCCAAACCAGCAGCAAGAGTTACTGCATGTTGTTCAGCTATTCCAACATCAATGCATCTGTCGGGAAACTTTTGCATTAAGTCCACAAGACCACTGCCTGTTGGCATAGCCGGTGTAATAGCGACAATTTTAGAATTGATCTCCGATAAATGTTCAAGTGTTTTTCCGAATACGTCCTGATATTTAATTTTTTGTTCTGCATCAGATGGATTAAGTTTCCCAGTGATAGGGTCAAATTTTCCAGGAGCATGGTAGGTCACTTGTTCATTTTCAGCTTGGGGCAGCCCTTTGCCTTTTTTGGTTACGACATGCAACAATCGAGGACCTGTAAGAGTTTTTTGACGCTTGAGATTCGAAACTAGAGCATTCAAATCATGTCCATCTAGGGGTCCGGTATAGTCGATATTCAAGTTTTGAAAAAAATTTGGTAGGCTAGAGACCTCTTTTTTTACAGAGTCAAAGTAGTTTTTAAGGGCTCCTATACTAGGATCAATACCCATGCTATTGTCATTTAAAATAACCAGGACATTTGCAGCAGTAGTTCCCAAATGATTCAGTGCTTCAAAGGCCATTCCAGTGGCTATGGAAGCATCTCCTATTACAGCTATATGTTGCTTCTTTTGAACCTGAAGTTGCGAAGCTAATGCCATCCCCAACACTGCTGAAATCGAAGTTCCTGCATGACCTGTTCCAAATGTATCGTAAAGGCTTTCTTCCCTACTTGGGAATCCACTAATTCCACCTTCTTGTCTGAGTAATTCAAAATTTGACTTCCGACCTGTAAGCATTTTATGACCGTAAGCTTGATGACCAACATCCCAAACCAATAAGTCTTTAGGTGTATCAAAAACGTAGTGTAAGGCGATACTCAATTCGACGGTCCCCAAACTAGAGCCTAAATGTCCTTCACCTTTAGCAAGGCAATTGATAATGGCTTGGCGGAGGTCTTTTGCTAAATTGCTCAATTGATTAAGATCAAATTTCCGTAATGTTTGAGGATCAGGAATCCGATCCAAAAAAGCTCTTGACATGCCGTAAAGGTACACAAATCCAGTAGGGAATAAATGGTCTTAGATTTTGTATTTTTGAAGATGCAGTTAGATGACACCTTCTTTATGAAACAAGCCTTGGCTGAAGCTGAAAAAGCCTTTCAATCCGATGAAGTTCCTGTTGGAGCAATTGTTGTTGTTGGAGATCGTATTATTGCTCGTGCGCATAATTTGACAGAGCGTCTAAACGACGTAACCGCCCATGCAGAAATGCAGGCCATTACCTCTGCAGCAAATTTTTTAAATGGAAAGTATTTGGTGGGCTGCACGCTTTATGTCACCTTGGAACCTTGTGTGATGTGTGCGGGGGCTTTAACTTGGAGTAAGTTGGAAGCAGTAGTCTTTGCAGCTTCGGATATGAAAAGAGGTTTTGCTCAGGCGGGATTGAACTTACACCCAAAGACAGCAATTCGGTCTGGAGTAATGGCTGAAGACTCCAAAACTTTACTGGATCGTTTTTTTGCTCGGAAAAGAGCATAAAAAAAGCACCTCTTAAGAAGTGCTTCATTAACAGTAATCATATATAAATTATAATAGGGTAATATTGGAAGCTTGCTTCCCTTTTTTACCTTCTTCTTCTACATACTCTACTTTAGCCCCTTCTCTTAGGGTCACGCCGTTTAGGGCTGAAATGTGAACGAATACATCTTCTCCAGACTCATCGTTTGTAATGAAACCAAATCCTTTAGCTTC
>CAZOWC010000105.1:0-4368 GCA_964583375.1 uncultured Flavobacteriaceae bacterium | reverse complement strand
TATCGGAAGGAAATTTTGTTTTTTTTGGGGGTGATGACTGTTTTTTCTGTGCCTGAGTATTTGCTTTTTTAACATAACTCGACAGCATTAGTTTGAATAAAAAGGGAGAGATTAATCTTAGTAAGTAAATACTTCCTAGAAAAATGAGTAAAAATTTGAAAAGTGCTCCCAAAACAATGGTTTAAATTCAAAAATAACCAATTCACATGTATTGTAGAAAAATTATTACTCAATAATAGTTTTGTCTTCTAAATTTCAGACAAATCTCACTTATATTTGCAGTATGCAAATTCGTTCCACTATACTACTCATCATAGCGGGTGCTTTTTATATAAAAGCTCAGTATACGGACCAGATTAATTCAAACAGACCGGGAGCCTCTATGGGTGCATTTGCTGTTGGTAAGAATGTCATTCAGGCTGAGGCTGGATTTGCTTTAAGAAACGCTACTCATGCTGGATACAACAATTCTACTTTTCGAGCTGGCGCTGGATTTTTATCTCTGCGTTGGGGACTACTAATGGAAACTTTAGAATTAATCTATCAAGGGCAATATATTAGCGGGACACTAAATTCTAAAATATTAAGCAATCCAACTCAATATCCCAAAAGAGGTTTCATGCAAAATTTTATAGGCATAAAATATTTAATTTACGATCCTTTTAAAAAAGAACGTGAGGTAAATAATTATAGTTGGAAAGCAAACAATGGTTTTAAACTTCGTGAATTAATCCCTGCAGTTTCAATTACTCTAGGTAGCAATATCAATTTCGAAAAAAACAACCCCTTCCCCTACGGTAATGTTTTTGGTGCTCTATATAGGCCTGTTTTATTTCAAAACCTAGGCATTAATCCTGATGAAGAACCCTTTATCCATTTTAGAGGCACCTTAGCTACTCAATCTCATTTTCTTGGAACCTGGGTCCTTGTTACCAACTTTTCTTACGACCGTTATTTATCAGCCTATCCTTTAAAAGACTATATTCTAACATTAACTCATACTCTTGATCCTTTATGGTCAGTGTATATCGAACATCAAGGGCGTGTAAGTGATTTGTTTTCCGATTATTTATACCGACTTGGAGCTGCCTATCTTTGGAATGATGACTTTCAAATTGAAGCAACTTTGGGCTCTTCTATAAAAAACACCCCTCATCATCTTTTTTTAAATGCTGGAGTTTCTTACAGATTGGATTTTCATAAAGATTTTACTTCAGTAGAAGAACTACAGGAAAAAGAGTTGAAAAAACAGGAACGTCAACTTAAAAAAACATTAAAAAATAATACCAAAGGAGAAAAAAAACGAAATAGCAGAGCGAAAAGAAATTAACCATGGATCAACAATTAACCATAAAAATTGTAGAGAGTTCAAAAGATTTTGAAGCTTTTGTTCGTTTCCCATTTAGTTTATACAACAATAACCCCTATTGGGTACCACCCATAATCAAGGAAGAAATTGAAACAATCAATCCTGAAGTCAATCCCGTGTACCAAAATGCAGATGCTTGTTTCTATCTCGCTTACCGAGGTAAAGACATTGTTGGTAGAATAGGTGCTATGGTAAACTGGATTGAAGTAAGTGAAGTTGGGAAAAAGAAAGTTCGTTTTGGCTGGTATGATACAATTGATGACTTAAAGGTTTCAAAATTACTGCTCGAGCAAGTTGAGAATTTTGCTAAAGAACACAAGCTGAAAAGTATTGAAGGCCCCATGGGCTTTTCAAATCTGGACAAAGCAGGATTGCTTATTGAAGGGTTTAAGGAGCGAAATACAATGATTACTTTATACAATGCTCCTTACTATCAAAAACATTTAGAAGCTTTAGGATACGGTATGAATGCCAAATGGGTTGAGTATGAAATCAAAATTGATGATTTTGAAGAGTCTCCAGAAAAAGTAAAGCGCTTTTCAAAATTAGTCATGGAACGTTATCAGCTTAAATTGTTGCAGTTTGAAGGCAAAAATGACATCCTTCCCTATATCAACGAGATGTTTGATCTTTTGGGTAAGACCTATAATGAACTTCAAACTTATGTTCCCATCCAAAAATACCAGATAGAACACTACAAAAAGCGCTATATCAAATTTATTCACCCCGATTTTATTAAGTGCATAGTCGATAATCAGGGAAAATTAATAGCTTTTTCAATCACCATGCCTTCTTTCACCAATGCACTTAAAAAAATTAACGGTAAAATAAATCTCTTTAATTTTTTCTATTTAGTCAAAGCACTTCGAAAGAACGATCGCGCCTCCTTTTATTTGATTGGTATCCATCCTGAATATCAAAACAAGGGCATAACAGCAATCATATTCAATGAAATGCAAAAGCTATTTAATAAACGGAATATCAGTATCGTGGAGACGAATCCAGAGTTAGAAGAAAATACGGCTATACAAAAACTTTGGAAAAACTACGAACACAGACTTCACAAAAAGCGGGCTACCTTTACAAAAGATTTATAAATATAATTTATGCTCAGCGATGGAACTATTATAGCATTATCAACCCCACAAGGAAGTGGTGCCCTAGGTGTAATTAGACTGTCTGGTTCGCTCGCATTTGAAAAAACACAACTTTTTTTTACCCCCAAGGGAAATAAAAAATGGGAAGACATCCAGGCAAACCAAACCTATTTAGGCGTATTTAAGAATGACAACGTCCTCATCGACGAAGTCTTGCTTACCTTTTTTAAAGGACCTCATTCCTATACAGGTGAAGATGTAATCGAATTGTCTTGCCACGGTTCGCCTTATATTTTACAACGTATCATTTCATCTTATTTGGAAGAAGGAATCCTCCCAGCTCAGGCTGGAGAATTCACTCTTAGGGCCTATCTGAACAAAAAAATGGATTTGAGTCAAGCTGAGGCTGTCTCCGATTTGATTTCCTCTGAAAGTGCTGAAGCACACAGGATAGCCATACAACAAATGCGTGGTGGATTTTCTAAGGGAATGAAAGAGCTGCGACAAAAACTCATTCAATTTAAGGCACTTATTGAATTGGAATTGGATTTTAGTGAAGAAGATGTAAATTTTGCAGATAAATCTCAACTTGAGTCTTTATTGAATGAGCTTGAAAAAGAAATAAGAGCCCTAAAAAACTCTTTCGCCTATGGAAACGTTATCAAAAAAGGGGTTCCAGTTGCAATTGCAGGCAAACCTAATGTGGGTAAATCCTCATTGATCAATGCCCTTTTTAACGAGGAAAAAGCCATTGTTTCCCCTATCGCTGGAACAACTCGAGATTCCATTGAAGATACCCTGATAATTGAAGGTGTTCAATTTCGATTCATTGATACAGCTGGGTTAAGACAAACCGAAGATACAATAGAATCAATAGGAGTAGCTAAAGCAAAGGAGAAAGTGACTCAAGCTAGAATACTGCTCTATCTTTATGATAAAACTACAGCTGATTCGATCTTGGTTGATGAACTCAAATCACTTTACCATAAAAACCTAAAGGTCCTTTTGATTCAAAACAAAGTTGATTTAGACCATAATGGATATGACAAAAACTTTAATAGAAGATTACAGCAACAGCTCAGTTCAAAAATTGAGAATGTAAGTTTGGGAATCTCAACAAAAGAAATTGACACATTAAAACCGCTTAAGAAAGAGTTAGTTCAAGCTGTTCAATCCTTGGGCAATAATAGCGGCTTAATCGTAAACAACGCGCGTCACTATCATGCACTAGGCAAAGCTTTAAAGGCTATTGAAGATATAATTAAAGGAATTCAGAGCGACTTAGCAGGTGATTTGTTAAGTGTTGACCTTAAAGAAGCTATTGAGCACATAGGAACAATTACAGGTGTAATCGATACAAATCAAGATGTTCTTGGAACAATCTTCAGTCAATTCTGTATTGGAAAGTGATATCATTAATTTTCATTAACCTTCATAATCCCAATAATAACAGTACTCATCAGGGTATCTATTTTCAATAGATAATCATTAATGATTTTTTTAAATTTAATAAAGCTAATTTGATTGAATTAGGATTAGAAATTCAAAAGGAATACAAAGATTGTTCTCAGAATCCGATTGATTATTCTAAATAAAGTACAAGTTTTTATTTCTTGAAATATTTACTAATTATGAGGTAAGCACCAAACATAACAAAGACTGCGCCTGTTGGATAGCCATCAAATCTATAACCATTCTTAACAAAGTGATAACCAACTAGTATTAATCCTATTGCTAAAGTTAATGCACCTTCATTTTTTTTAATAAATTCTTTCATAAAGCTAAAATACATAATCAAAGCTGGAAAAAATAATATTAAAACAAACCCTTTCCAATTATTAAAAATCTAAAATAGATTTATACTATTTAAAATATATTTGCCTAAATACATAAAAGTGCTAC
>CAZOWC010000104.1:0-4369 GCA_964583375.1 uncultured Flavobacteriaceae bacterium | reverse complement strand
ATCGCGGAATACGTAGAAAAAAATATGCCTTACTATGATGTTAGAGTTTCTGTTTTAGGGCATATGCAACGAGGTGGGAGTCCATCTTGTTTTGATCGTGTACTCGCTTCTAGAATGGGTGTTTATGCGGTGGAAGCTTTGCTGCAAGGCAAGTCTAATATGATGGTTGGGATGAAAAGCGAGGAAATAATATTTAGCACACTAGAAAAAGCAATTAAGGGAAAATCAGAAATTAATAAAGATTTAATCCGAGTCTCGGATATATTAACAATTTAACTAAACAAACAATAATCAACTAAACTAAAGTAAAATGGCAATTAGAATTGGAATCAATGGATTTGGAAGAATAGGTAGACTTGTTTTTCGCTCTGCAATGAAGCAAGAGGATGTCACCATAGTGGGTATCAATGACCTATTGGATATCGAACACCTAGCTTATTTATTGAAATATGATTCTGTACACGGAAAATACGATGGAACAGTAGAAATAAATGGTAACAACTTAGTCGTTGACGGTCATGCAGTCAGTATTTCAGCTGAGCGCGATCCTTTAGCCATAGGTTGGGGATCAATGAATACAGATGTAGTTGCAGAATGTACAGGTATTTTCACCACCTTAGAAAAAGCACAACTCCATATTGATGGCGGAGCCAAAAAGGTTGTGATTTCAGCACCTTCTGCTGATGCTCCTATGTTTGTAATGGGAGTAAACCATAACGAAGCTGAAGCTTCACAGGCTATTGTTTCAAATGCTTCATGTACAACCAACTGCTTAGCTCCTGTAGCTAAAGTACTGAATGATAACTTTGGGATTGCAGA
The DNA here is from genome assembly GCA_964583375.1 of uncultured Flavobacteriaceae bacterium. Classification (GTDB taxonomy): domain Bacteria; phylum Bacteroidota; class Bacteroidia; order Flavobacteriales; family Flavobacteriaceae; genus MS024-2A. Next base: position 3,550 of record CAZOWC010000104.1, on the reverse strand, counting down.
AGGGTTAATGACCACAGTTCATGCTACAACCGCAACCCAATTTACTGTTGATGGGCCTTCTAAAAAAGATTTTAGAGGAGGGCGAAGTGCTTTGATCAATATTATGCCTGCCTCAACAGGAGCTGCAAAAGCAGTAACTAAAGTTATTCCTACTTTAGTGGGTAAGCTTACTGGTATGGCTTTTAGAGTGCCAACAGCAAACGTTTCTGTAGTAGATTTAACAGTTAGACTGGAAAAAGATACTTCGTATGAGGAAATCAAAAACGTGATGAAAAAGCATGCAGATACTGATATGAAAAACATATTAGGGTATACTGAAGAGGGAGTAGTTTCTCAAGATTTTGTTGGGGATATAAGAACCTCTATTTTTGATGCCGGTGCAGGTATGGAATTAAACCCCCGCTTTTTCAAGATTATCTCTTGGTATGACAATGAGTGTGGTTATTCAAACAAGCTAATTGATTTGGCAAAACATGTCAATCAACTCTAATATCATTTATTTATGATTTTAGTTGTTGACAGCGGTTCTACAAAAACAGATTGGATTGCTGTAAATTCAAAAGGAAAGACGCTTTTTTCTACTCAAACACTAGGACTTAACCCTCAGGTACTGTCCAGTGCTATTCTGAAGGAACGAATCATTAATAACTTTGATCTCTATCAGAATAGAAATGAAGTAACTCACCTTTATTTTTATGGAGCTGGCTGTGGAGTTGATTCTCCTCAAAAAAGAATTCTTCGTGTTTTTGACGAAATTTTTATCAACAGTAAAATCGTTATTAAAGAAGACACCTATGCAGCGGTTTATGCCGCAGCAGACATGGGTGAAAAGTCTATTGTGTGCATATTGGGAACTGGATCAAACTGCACATATTTTGACGGTAAGGAAATAGAGCAAAGAGTAACCTCTCTAGGCTATATCTTGATGGATGAAGCCAGCGGAAATTTTTATGGTAAGCAGCTTATTCGGAGTTACTATTTTAAGACAATGTCAGAGGATTTAGCTAAAGAATTTGAGCAAGAATACGACCTTACACCGGATACAATTAAAGAAAACATTTACAGACGTGAAAATCCAAATACCTATTTAGCTACTTTTTCAAGATTTTTAATCAAGCACAAAAAGAATGACGTGTTTCAGGATATCATCTCAAAGGGACTTGAGCGATTTATCAATCATCAAATCCTGCAATTTGAAAATGCTAAGAATATTCCAATTCACTTTATAGGCTCAATTTCATTTTATTTAAAAGAAGAAATTGAAAAAGCACTTGCCTTAAAAGGACTCACAATGGGAAGAATCGTACAACGTCCTATTGAAGAACTGGTGAATTACCATAAAAATCTAATTGAATCGGAGGCTTAGTCAACGGCAATCATTGATATTTCAATACGCACTAATTTTGGAAGTGTTTTTACTGCGACTGTTTCTCTTGCAGGTGCAGTATCATTATCAAAATAGCTTCCATACACTTCATTAACTTGGCCGAAATTGTCCATATCATCTAAAAAAATGGATGTTTTCACAACGTGGCTAAAATTCATTTCAGCTGCATCCAATATAGCCTCTAGATGCTGCATTACAAGTTGAGTTTCCTCCTTTATAGTACCGCTAAACAATTCCATATTTTTAGAAATGATTGGTATTTGCCCAGAAATATACAGGGTGTCTCCAGTCTTAACTGCTTGATTATAAGGACCTAATGGTGCAGGTGCATTGAGTGTGGTTATGATTTTTTTTTTCACTTAAATATATTTTTTACAAGTTAATAAAAATCATAAATGATATCTACCTTCTGTTAGGTAAGCTTTGTTTTTCGTATTTGATATCACTGAGCAAACCTGATTTAATTCCTATAAAAAAGTTCCATGATGTCCTGTCACTAAATGGAATCCAGCTAAAATTAAGACGCCAACTATTTAAATCTCTATTAAAACGCAATTGAGTATAAGTAAATCCTTGTCCTTTAAAATCATACCCTGAGGAAACCCCAACTTTCCATTTAGGAGTCAAATCAACATTTCCTGAGAACATCAACGAATTATTAGTAAAATCTTGTTGTCCTCTAGAATTGTTATAGGTTAGAGAATATGCAATCTTTAAATCCCACGGTATTTTTGAACGATAGCTGGGATAGGTAGGAGTGGGGCCAGTATTCTCAGCATCGTTCATTCGCCGATCAGTAAAGTCCTCTGCACGACCGAATAAATCGTCATCCCGTCCACCACTAGAGGTTGCTTCTCTCTGATTTCTTTGTTCTTGATCTTCTTGTTCTTCCTCTCTATTACCTTCTAATTGGCTGCTTGAAAATGTATAATTCATATTAACATTCGCACTAGTTAATCGCAAAAGTCCCCCACCTTCAACGATATTATATTTATTGACACGAACTTTGTTTTCATTCAACGCATAAGGGTCAAATGTACTTCCAAAATTAATACTCATTTTTCCTTGTAGAAGAGAAAAACCAGAAGACATTCGCAATGGACTCCATCGAAGTGAATCAGCTGCAAAATTATGTGAGGTTGTTAAATTTAAGTTATTGAGTAAAACTATCTTTTTTGGCCCTTTAGCTGTAGAGTCCTTATCTCTAATTTTTGCTTCAAAATTATTTCCAAGGCTTATACCCATGCTATTTGATAATGCTTTGGAAGGGATTCCAAATAAGCTATTCTGATACCGGGTATATTCAGCTGAGTTTCCATCTGCATCAACAATATAAGTATCATAATATTTTTCAAAGCTGGGCTTATTTGTATAGCTTATAGCAGGCCTAATAGTGTGACGTATGGACTGAATTTTTTTATCTTCTCCAAAATTGAATGTCCCATAAATAGTAGTTCCTAGCGAAGCACTAAGGTTATATTGCCTAAACGTTCCGATATTATTGATGGTATCTTTGACAGCTCTTCCTATTTCAGGATTGTAATCTGAAAAGCGCACTGTATTTTGTGTCCAAACTTCTTCATAATTTGCACTTGTAGACATGCTGATGTATTTGAATAGTTTAAAATTTGTACTCAATGGAATATTATGTTTCATTCCCATTTTAGCATTATCAAACATATTGGAGCCAAAAAGTGCATCTTCTGTTGTTATAATTCTATTTTCAGCTCTACTAGAATATTGAAAATTGATATTTTGAAAGAGCCCTTTTTTTGCACCTATCTTTGGTGCAAAAGGATATATTCGCTCCATATTGGCTTGAAAAGTAGGGAGTGTTAAATTTACTAATTTGGATTTTGAGTTTTGCGACATAGCACTTGTCATCGATATGTTAACTCGAGGGTATTCTGGAAAAGATTTGGAATAGGAAATTGAGGAGCTTAAATTATTATTTAAAAAGTTTGGAGAATTTAACTGATTTACAGACTGACGATAATAATCACTACTTCAAAAGTTTACTGAGGCTGAAAAAGTTGAGTTAGGGCTTGATTTTGGATCCTTGCTATGATTCCAACGGACATTAAAAACAGTAGATTTAGAATATTCTGGAAGTCCTCTTGCTTCATTGATGAGATTTTCATATCTAAAACTAAAAGATCCTCT
>CAZOWC010000103.1:0-4394 GCA_964583375.1 uncultured Flavobacteriaceae bacterium | reverse complement strand
TTTCTGCAAAAAAACAATCTTCCCCAAATACTGGAGTATTCCCCCTAACAGATTTGATCAACATCTCTTGAAATTTGAATTCTAAATTTACAAAAAAGAAAATTCCTTAATTAGAAGGAATTGTATTCTAAATTTCCCCAGGCATTGACTATTTTTGACACCAAAGTATGCTTAACCAATGAAAAAGATAAAATGAAAGGCTATCAAATAAATACACTGACAGAAAAGGGAAATCCTTGGGCAAAATTTAAATTCAATCAACCCGTTGGACCTAAGGAAGAAATTCACTATCAAAACATTGATGAAGCAAAAGGAGCTCCTTTGATTCAACAGCTGTTTTATTTACCCTTCGTAAAGTCTGTTCGATTATTTGAAAGTCAACTAGAAGTTGAACGATTTGACATATTGGAATGGGCTGAGGTTATCGAAGAGGTTCAAGAACAGCTACAACAGTATCTCAATGACGGAGGTGTAGTCATCGAAATGACATCTAATGATAAAATTCCAGTAAGTGTTTACGCTGAAAGTACTCCAAATCCAGCAGTAATGAAGTTCGTTGCTAATAAACCATTGGTAACACAAACTATTGAATTTAAAAATATTGATGAGGCCAATAATGCGCCTATGGCCCAACAGCTTTTTCACTTCCCTTTTGTAAAGGAAGTCTTTATCGATGCAAATTATGTTTCGATTACAAAATACGAAGTTGCTGAATGGGATAATATAGTTATGGAGGTTCGAGAGTTTATCCGAAAGTACATAGAAGAAGGCAAACTGATTTTAAAAGAAATCCCTCAACAACAAGAGACTACAGATGAGTCTACTGCCGAAAATTTCAGTAAAACTGAATCTCAAATTATTTCAATTTTAGATGAATACATCAAGCCAGCAGTAGCATCAGACGGAGGAAATATTCAATTTGATTCCTATAACGAAATAGACAAAACTGTTCAAGTGATATTACAAGGTGCCTGTAGTGGGTGTCCTTCCTCAACTTTTACCTTAAAGAATGGTATCGAAAATATGCTTAAAGAAATGATGCCTGGTAAAATAAAGAGTGTTGTTGCCCTCAATGGCTAAACCCCCAAGTTTTTTTTTGGTGGGGTTGTTTGAAAATCTTTAAGATAGAAAGGCTCAAAATAAGCCAATGATTCAAAAGATTGACTATTGAATTTTTCCCAAACTAAGCCAATCATATCTATAGCCTTAGGATAAAAGGTCTCTGAGGGGAAAACCGCATTGATTTCAGGGGTTAATTCCTTGAATTTTTGAGCTCCATCACCCAACACAAATGCAGTTTGATCTTTGATAAATTCTTTAAAAGAATCCTGACTTAAAATCAGCGCTGAAGTAGCTTCAACCCAGTGCTTACTCGAGTCAAAAACAGCAGTATAAACTTCCATTCGTCTGGCGTCCATCATTGGAATGATGTAGTCTGTATTTTCTTCGGTAGAAGCTTGCACAAGAATCTCTAAAGCGTTTATGGCAAGAAGAGGAATGTCCAATCCAAAGCACAGTCCTTTTGCAGCAGCAACCCCTATTCTAAGACCTGTGTAGGAACCTGGACCCTTGCTTACTGCTACCGCGTTTAAATCAGTAGTTTTAAGCTTAGCCTCCTCCAAAACTTCTGAAATAAATAAATGTAATTTTTCGCTGTGACTAAAGCTTTCGTTGAGAACAATGCGCGATGCTAATAATTTACCTTTATAGGCAAGAGCAACTGAACATTGCCTCGTGGATGTTTCAAGATGAAGTATATATGCCATCGGTTTAACTATAAAATCCCACCAGAGCTCCCACCATCTACTTTAATAACAGAACCGTTAGTCGCACTGGATAACGGACTGCAAAGATAAGCAACTGTTGAAGCAACCTCTTCTACCTTCGCAAATCTTTGCAGAAGCGAATTGAATCTTTCTTCTTTAAAAAATGACTGTTCAACCTCCTCTATAGCTTTGTTTTCTGCTTTGGCTTTATCATTTAAAAAAACTTGAGCCCCTTCTGTGAGTGTTGATCCTGGAACTACTGTGTTTACGGTTACTGCCGTTGACTTTGTTAGATGTGAAAGCCCTCGTGCTGTTGCGTGAAGGGCAGCTTTGGTAGCACTATAAGAAATCATATCTGGAGGAACTAAATAGGTACATTCACTAGAAATAAATAAAATACGACCCCAATTCTGTTTGAGCATACCAGGCATTACATGCTTTGAAAGTTCAACCCCACTCATTACATTTACCTGAAACTGGGTTTGCCAATCCTGAGCTGAAGTATCAAAAAAGGACTTTGAAGTGTAGACTCCTACATTGTTAATAAGGATATCTATTTTGGGGAGTTTTTTCAGTTGGATTTGAATCTCTTGAGCATTGAGGAAATTAAGTACAAAACCTTTTACTACTGCATTGGGTACTTCTTCTTTTAGACTTGCTATAGCTTTAGCTACCTTATCCTCACTACGGCCATTGATGTAGACGACTGATCTTTCTTTTAAAAATATTTTTGCAATTGAATAGCCAATACCTGAAGTTGACCCTGTAATTAAAACAGATTTATCTTTGAGTTTGAGATTCATTTTCTTGCTGTTAGTGCGTAAAAATACTTCTTTTTTTATGCTTTTTAAACCGTCATTGGTACATGAAAATCAAAAAGAACGTATCGTCTACATCTCGAGGCCGAAATAAAATTCCAATACCTTAAGTTTAAAAATATAATCAAACTTAGCGCGGATAATGTCTGAAGCGGCAATTTGATAGCGTTGTCTTGCTTGGACATAATCAAATGAATTCAATACCCCAGCGTCAAAACGTTGCTTTGCAATTTCAAATGCTTGCTGGCGAGCGAGGAGTGTTTTTTCTGAAGCGTCGTAAAATTTATACGCTCCTTCTGCGTCGTTATAGGCTTGATTTATGGTATTTTCCAAGTCTAATTTGGTTTGTTCCAATTGGTTTTCAATCCGCTCTAAATTCAGCTTTCGTCTTTTGATATTGTTTTTTGCAGCAAGTCCATTAAAGATGGGAATGTTTAAAGAAAGGCCATAGCTCTGACCGTCGTTTTGAGTAAACTGAGTACCAAAAGGTAATGCCTTAGCTACATCTCTTTGCGGAAATTGACTTACTACTACAGCTCCATTGTCTTGAACAAAACCAATGGGAGCCTTTATAAATTCTCCAGTTTCTACAAGTCGATCTGAATATGAAATTCGTGTATTGTAATTGTAAAAGGCGGACAAAGTGGGCATTAAAGCCCCTTTAGCCAAATCAATTTCTTTTTCAGCCAGCTCTAGATTTGTAATTCCCAGTTTGATGTCATTTCTAAATGTCAATGCTTTCTCATAAATTGCTTTTGGAGTTTCACCTAAGATTTCAGAAAATGGAATATCAAATTCCTCTTGTGCAATATCAAAATTTTCATAGTCAGTAATAAGAAGTAACTGGGCCAGACTTATTCTAGAAAGGCGATAGGCATTTTCAGCTTGAATTACAGCTTGCTCCTGAGTAGCTACATTTGCTTCAATCTCGTAGATTTCAGCTGCTGTTAAAATTCCCGCATCGATACTCAATTGGGTGCGTTCCAGTTCTTGCTTTGCCAATTCGAGTTGATATCGTTGTACCTGCTCTAACTCTTTGCTAAACATCACTTGTAAATAAGCATTTGCAACAAACAGACTAATGTCGTCTTTCATATCCTCTAACTGATACTGACGTGCCAATATGTTTAAATTCGCTCGAGACAACTGATTGACATTTTGCCTACCGTTAAATAGTGTGACTCCAATATTCCCTCCAAAAGAGGAGAATTGAGTGGTAAGATTTTCAATCAAACCATTGGTAATGTTCTGACTCAAACCGTTATTCCAAATTTGTTGTGATTGGGCATTAAGTCTGGGAAGAAAATTACCTATGGCATCAGCTTTATCAATCTCTGCTGATTCTAAGTCAAGCTCAGATTGTTTGATCCTAATATTTTTATCCAAGGCAATTAGGATGCACTCTTCCAACGTATACTCCCGTATTTGGGCAGTTAATGCAAAAGTGAAAAGAAATAAAACAGTGCTTATAATTAGGCTTCTATTATTCATATTTTGAAATTGAGGTTTTTCAATGTTCATTATTCTTTGTCTTAAAGATTGAGTATTAGTCGTTATCCTCTTCTGATTCTTCGTCTCCTTTTTTGATGGGTTCTGTTTTATTCCAAACCTTGATCTTATCTTCCATTGTAATTCCTGAAAGGACTTCGACATTGACTCCATCAGAGATTCCTATCTCAACATCACGTCTTTCAAATTCTTGCTCTCCAATTAATACTTGTACATAGGGCTTTTCTGTTTCTCGATCAAATTGTAATAACGCCTCAGAAATGGCCATGATGCTATCTTTTCTCTCAAGCACTAAAGAAGC
>CAZOWC010000102.1:0-4451 GCA_964583375.1 uncultured Flavobacteriaceae bacterium | reverse complement strand
AAATTCCCAGATGGGAAAGAGTATCTATTGGATGTAGAGAATAACAATGAACCCGCCGAATTTGAAAGCATGGAAGATATTTTTAAATTATTTAAAGATGAAGGGCATGACATTTCAACTGAACAAGACCTCATGAATAATGGTATCAATGTAGAAAAAGTATAAAATGACTGCCGAAAAAGTATCGAACCAAATATGCTTCACTCTTGTTTTTGCTTCCAATTAGTATCACACGGAATTTATCTTGCGATACTAGCGAACACATTAAAGCACCACTGGTTTAAAAATTAAAAAAAATTTTGGCTTAGGTTTTGTGCGGCGCGGGCTTCACAAATTAAACGACAGACGAATCAACTAATTCTAGAACGGTCCCGATCCCAAAGGATTCCTGCCTAAGCCAATTTCATCGCCAAATAAATTTATCGCCAAATATTATGGAAGAAAAAACACCCATCGACAACCTAACAGAAAAAACCTTTCGATTACTGGGGACTCTGATAAATGTAGATTTACAAGACCCTCAATGGCAGAAAGAATTTTTTGATGCGTTATCAGAACAGCAACAATCCGTTCAACCCTTTATCAAACACGAAGGATGAACAAAAAGCCAATTTCATCGCCAAATATATATGAAGCCAAATATCGAACTCCACAAACCAAACAGAAAATCTTATACGATTATCATCTGGGGTGTATTCCTCATGCTCTTAATCGCACAAATCTTTTGGTTAGGTAGGGAGGTGGAGGAACTCAAGACTACCATAGAAAAGCAAGAAAAATTTAACGAGGTTCAGTCTGATGTTATAAGCACAATAACCTAAAAACGGAACAACAGGATAACCTAAAAGTTGCTCCACCTATTTATTAAACGAAATCAAAAAAGACGAAGACTCCAAATTTATTTAAATTATTTTAAATTTTGTTTGACATTGTGGAGTATTAATACATACTGGTTTACATGATTAAGAAAACATTAAACAAAGATGGCACACCTCGTAAGACAGGTAGTGGTCGCAAGAAGGGTGCAAAGTCCTTTGTCAACATCACCTTAGCCGAACTAGAAAAGTTTTGTGGTTCAGCGACAGGTATTCCAGTTAGTCGTGTATGGCTAGAACAAATGGGTGCGTGTATCCAAGGCACTGCTCCTACTCCTGTATCAACTATTGCACCAGAGCCAGAAGCCGAACAAAAAATCTCATTCACTCTACATCAATAACATGACAAAAGAAAAAGCATATATTATAGCCTCATCACATTTTTTGTGCAATGAATTCCCCAAAGGGTTACTAGATAAAGATGAATCTGAAGTAATTGATTTTATCCGAGACAACAAGTGGGAGCCATTTGAATCGTGGGAACCGCATGGAATTTGGGGTTTGATTGAAGACCTAGCTGAAGATTTTTTAAAAAACTTTAGACAAAAGGATTGACACAACCACCAAAATCCACATACTGAAAGTCCTATGATTACTAAAACTATGTTCAAAAACCTAATCGGTCAAGACGAGGTAAAGCGTCAGCTTTCCTTTTACGCTCAAGCACAAAATTCTACTGGAGTCGCACCATTTCTTATGTTGAGTGGGGCAAAGGGCTTGGGTAAGACAGAATTCGCCAAGGAGTATGCTTCCAATCTCAAGAACAAGGATGGCAGTCAACGCCCATTCCTTGAGATCAACTGCTCCACTATTAAGAACGCTAATGCTTTCTTTGAGCAAATCTTCTTGCCTATCGTGATGCATAACGAGATTACCATCCTATTGGACGAGGCACACATGCTTCCCAAGGATTTGGTTAATGCCTTCCTTACTGTATTCAACACAGAGAAAAGCAACTTCAAAGAGTATCATCATGGTGAACAGATTTTTGCTTTTGATTTTGCCCAACAGAATTTCATCTTCGCTACTACTGAGATGGATAAGTTGTTTGCTCCATTCAAGGATCGTCTGACTATTGTAGACTTCAAGCCTTATACAGTTGACGAGCTATCCCAAATTATTGATTTGGTTTGTGGAGAGATTGAGTTTGAGGATGAGCTTCTGCAAGACATCGCTGAGACTACAAGGGGCAACGCTCGTTCAGCAGTCAAGCGTTCCAAAGAGATCATGCTCTACTGCGAGTCTGTGAATGACAAGGACTATTCCAAGAAGGATTGGAAGAAGATGTCTCACACCTTGGGTATCAAGCCTCTTGGGTTGTCCAACATTGAGATTGAGATTCTCAGCATCCTCAAGGATCGTGGCAACTGCTCGCTTCAGATGCTGTCAGCCGTCACAGGCATGTCTCGCACAGCCATCCAGAAAGAAGCAGAACTCTATCTGCTCAAGCGAGGTCTGATGAAGATCGATGGTCAACGTGAGATAAGTGGAAAGGGTATGAATATACTACAAAAAATTTAGTATTAGTTATCATAAATGAGAAGTCGGTAGGGTGTGAAAGCCCTGCCGATTTTTTTTGCGCCCAAATAAGCTCGACAATCTATACCACATCAAATATAGCTGACAATTCGTATCAAGTCAAATAAAGGGTAATATATATACTATACAAAAAAAAGAATAAGCTGCCAAAATTACATAAGTCGTTGAATATCAAGGGTTTGCGGGATCGCGGGGGCCCCAGCCCCGCAAGTCATTGACTTACAGGGACTTATGGGATCAGTAGTCTGGTTCGTCAGGCAGGTGATCGAAGTGGTTGCAGGGGTCACGAAACCCAACGTCCGCATCAGGGTAGGCAGCTTGAGCCTCCTCGATGGTGTCGAAGTTATCGACGAAGCGTTTGCAGGTTTGACCCGCAAGCACTGAAGACTCAGGGTATTCCCCAAACTCATAGACGGAGAAGCCCCCATCTTTCCCATTTTCTATTGTTTTGTCCATAACCAACAGTATGGTTATTTTTTTGTGGTTGTCAATAGATTTTTTTAAATTTATTTAAATTTGTAAGTCGTTCTATATTAACGAGTTGCGCGTCGGGGTGGGCCCCAGCCCCGCAAGTGCCTGATAGTCAAGCACTTACGAATTTAATCGTCAAAGATTAAGTGCGGGCGCGATTTATACCAAGCTCTAATCATCGCAGAAGTCCAATTCTTAGGCTCGCTTTCAAGCCAAGAGCGCGGCTTCTTTTCGTAAAGCTCAATCTCTTTAGCCACACGAATTTTTTTCTCTTGTTCCGTTTCTTTTTTAAAGGGTAGTTTCATTTTAGTCTAACGGTTTTTTGTGTTTGGTTTTTCGGTTGTATTTCGATCTGTCAAAAAAAGGGCGGGAGGGCAAAAGCCCTTGCCCCTTGCGAACACTTTTCAAGATGTTCCGAAGATTAAGTTTTGGAGGAATTGATTTTGCCATTTGCGGGAGTCCTGTTCGGGTGTCCTATTTTCAAGGGTCGTATTGAAGCGTAAGAACTCGTCTTGCAAGTCGGCTTCGGTCGTGGGCAATTGCCCAATTTGGTCGGTTGGATTTTTTTGTTCACAGATTTTTTTGATTAGGTTATATCGTTCAGTAGGTTTCATGATTGAGGGTTATTATTAGTAGAATTAAGAGGGTTAGAACTATTATCATTTTGTTAGCCTATAACAAAACCAGTTTCATCCTTCTTGGCAAGTCCTTTTTGCACAAGTCCAACAATTTTATTTTTGCCGTCCAAAAAGCGCAAGTCAGTTTCATCGCCGTTAACAACTTTAACAGACTTCCAAGACTTTGGAAACTCATTGCGAAAGACTGCCGCGACATTTCCACCAAGCTTGAGAACTAAGTCAACCAAGTTGTCATTGCATTCACTACGCGAAAAGGTAAGATGATAGTTGCTTGGCATTTCGCCTTTGAGGTATTTTTGCATACGAGGAAAAGACTTGGTGTAATCGTAAAATTGCACGTCTGGATACATTTCCATAAGCGAAAGCTTTTTTCCGTCCGATTCAACCTTTATGCTTTCCCAAGGCAAGTCGCTTGTAAGATTAAGACGGAAGCAAGGCTTCATATCTTTTTTTGCGGAAAGCTTAACAGCGTTGCCAATCTCTTTAGCAAGTTGCCATACAAAAGCATTTTTATCAGCAAAGAATTTTTGTGTTTTTGCAATGCGAGATTTTTGGACATTCGACATTGCGCCGCGTCCAGCAGTGTTAAGACAAGCGGCGGCGCATCCAGCAGAAGCATGAGCGCAAACATTTTTGCCAGCCAAGTTAAAAGGCGCAAGGTGCAGACCAAAAGTAGTCCAGCCAAGTTTTTCGCCTTTGATTGTTTTCGAGTTTCCGTTGTTTAGTAGTTTAGTCATAAAAGCATTATCTGAGAATTAGCCGCGCAAGTCAAGCGATATTTAAAATAAATTTAAAAAACTTTTCAAAAAAACCTAAAGAAAAGACTTGACAAGCTCAACAACCAGCGCGTAAAAGAAGTTGCGTAAGTCGTTGAATATCAAGGACTTGCGACGCGGGGGCGGCCGCGGCCGCGCAAGTCGTTGATTAT
>CAZOWC010000101.1:0-4469 GCA_964583375.1 uncultured Flavobacteriaceae bacterium | reverse complement strand
TTGAAACTGTTTATCATCCAGTTGGTACTTGTAAGATGGGAATTGATAATATGGCTGTGGTTGATCCATTGCTGAAAGTTCATGGAATTTCTAAACTTAGAGTAGTTGATGCCTCAATTATGCCTAAAATTGTTTCTGGCAATACAAATGCACCTGTTTATATGATTGCCGAAAAGGCAGCGGAAATGATTTTGAATAATTAGTTAAGTCTATTAGTATTGAAAACTTCAAATTATAAAAAATGAAAAAAATCAATTTATTTTTATTGATGTTTTCCATCTTATTGATTTCAAATCAATGTGTTGCGCAAAAGTCTAATTTTGATAACAAATATAAATTTAAAAAAGGAGATTATAATGGTATTGGAAAATGGTATATGGGAAGAGAAATTGCTCATGTGATGGGATATCAAGGAATTGATTGGTTAGAAAGGTCTGAAAGAGAAAAAGAAGAAAATGTTTCTAATTTGATCGAAAATATGGGAATTAAACCAACTGATACTATCGCAGATATTGGAGCTGGTTCGGGTTATCATGTCTTTAGAATGGCACCTTTGGCAAACAACGGCTTGATATATGCAGTAGATATTCAAGTTGAAATGTTGATGGAGATTGAAAACACAAAACAATTTAATAAAATTAATAATGTTGAAACAATCTTAGGAAGTGAAACAAGTATACAATTACCTGTAAGATCAGTTGATAAAATCTTAATGGTTGATGTGTATCATGAGTTTAACTTTCCAATTGAAATGATAGCTTCAATAAAAAATGCATTAAAGCCCGAGGGGCAGTTATTTTTGATAGAGTATAGAGGAGAAGATCCAAAAGTTCCTATTAAAAAAATACATAAAATGACTGAAAATCAAGCTGTTAAGGAAATGGAAGCTGCTGGATTTAAACTTAAATCAAATATCACAAACTTACCTTGGCAACATTGTATGATTTTTGTTTTAGAATAAATAAAATACCTAGATTATTAATAAATTAAACAAATGAAAAAACTATTTATTCTGATCCCAATTATCACAATAATATTATCAAGTTGTAATTCTAATAATACTGATTTTCCTCCCAATATATTGTTTGTCATTACTGATGATCAGTCTTACCCACATACAAGTATTTATGGAACAAAATGGATTAACACTCCAGGTTTTGACCGTGTCGCTAAAGAAGGCTTGTTGTTTAATCATGCTTACACCACCAATGCAAAATGTTCACCCTCAAGATCTACTATATTAACAGGTCGTGACAGCTGGCTTTTGGAAGAAGCGACAAATCACGTTCCTTTTTTTCCTGAGAAATTTTCAACTTTTCCTGAAGTTTTAAAGAGTAATGGCTACAAAACAGGAAAAACTGGAAAAGGTTGGGCACCTGGTGTGGCATTAAAAAATGGAAAAAAAAGGGATTTAATAGGCAAGGAATTTAATTCAATTAAAACTGACCCTCCAACAAAATTTATAAGTAATAATAATTATTTTGAAAATTTTAAATATTTTCTTGACGAAAAAAAAGACGATCAACCTTTCTTTTTTTGGTTAGGAAGCCATGAACCTCACCGTCGATATGAATACCAGTCTGGAACTAAATATGGAAATAAAGAAATTGATGAAATTGAAAAAGTACCAGACTATTGGCCTGATACAGAAAATGTTAAAACGGATATACTAGATTATGCCTTTGAAATAGAATATTTTGATAGTCATTTAGAACGAGTCATAAATGAACTGGAAAATAGAAATTTACTAGACAATACCATTATTGTTGTCACTTCTGATAATGGAATGCCTTTTCCACGAGTAAAAGGTCAAGTATTTCCTTTTGATAACAGGTTGCCTCTTGCGATACGTTGGGGTAAAGGAATTAAAAATCCAGGAAGGATTATAAATGACTATGTAAGTTTTTCAGATTTTGCACCTACCTTTTTGGATCTTGCTGGAATTAACTCTGAAAATCATACAATGAAAGATTTTTCAGGTATAAGTTGGATAAGTATATTCAATGAAAAAACAATTGCAAAAAAAAGAGATTATATTATCATTGGAAAAGAAAGACATGATGTTGGTAGAGAAAATGATCAAGGTTATCCCGTTCGAGCGATTATCGCTGGGCAATATTTTTATAGTATAAACTTCAAACCAGAGCGCTGGCCAGCTGGAAATCCTGAAACAGGTTACCTTAACACAGATGGTAGCCCAACCAAGACCGAAATATTAAAACTTCGAAAAGAAAAAAAGACAGTTGATTATTGGAATTACGCTTTTGGTAAAAGGCCCAAAGAAACCTTGTATGATTTAAAAAATGATCCTAATTGTATTAAAAATATTGTGAAAAATGATAATTACAATTCTTTAAAAGATAGTTTAAGAAAAATATTAATTAAAGATTTAACGAAAAATAAAGATCCAAGAGTGATAGGAAACGGTAATATTTTTGATAATTATATTTATGCTGAGAAACGCACAAGAAATTTTTATAAAAGATATATGAGCGGAGAATTATTAGATTCAGATTGGGTAAACTCTACAGATTTTGAATCGGATATTAAATAAATCTTATTAAAAATATGAAATTTAAGAAACTAGGCTTAAGAGCATCCATTTTAAAGGCAGTAGACGAAAAAGGGTATATTGAGGCTTCACCAGTTCAGGAAAAAGCAATCCCGTTAATTCTAAGAAGGAAAGATGTTTTGGCTTCTGCTCAAACTGGAACAGGGAAAACAGCGGGGTTCACACTTCCTATTTTACATATCTTATCTCAAAACAATAATTCAAATCATAAAAAAATAAGAGCTTTAATATTAACTCCTACAAGAGAACTTGCGGCTCAAATTCATCAAAATGTTTTAGAATACAGTAGATATATTAATATAAGATCAGCTGTAATTTTTGGAGGCGTAAATCAAAAGCCTCAAGTATCTAAAATTAGAAATGGAGTTGACATTTTAATTGCAACACCTGGAAGATTACTTGATTTAGAAAATCAAAGGTTATTATCATTAGGTTATATTGAAATTTTAGTTTTAGATGAAGCTGACCGAATGTTAGATATGGGCTTTCAAAGAGACATAAATAAAATAATGAATTTATTACCTATTCAACGTCAAAACTTATTGTTTTCTGCGACCTTTTCAAATGATATTAAAAAGTTAGCGAAATCAATTTTAAATAACCCTGTTTCTATTTCGACATCACCTGAAAACACAACTGTAGAATCCATTATTCAGTATGTTTATAATGTTGATAAAAACAGAAAATCAGATTTGATAATACAATTAATAAAAGAAGGAAACTGGAATCAAGTTCTTGTATTTACTAGAACAAAACATGGGGCCAATAAGCTTTGTAAAAAAATGATAAAAGTAAATATTTCAGCTGCTGCAATTCATGGCAACAAAAGTCAAGGAGCAAGAACAAATGCTTTGTCTGGCTTTAAAGATGGTTCAATTAAAATTCTTGTAGCAACTGATATAGCAGCAAGAGGTTTAGACATACCTTTATTACCTCATGTTGTAAATTTTGAACTTCCAAATATCCCCGAAGATTATGTACATAGGATTGGCAGAACTGGAAGAGCTGGGGCAAAAGGAAAAGCAATCTCATTAGTATGTAATGATGAAAAAGAATATTTAATAAATATCGAAAAGCTTATAAAACTTAAAATTCCTTCAAAAATTAAAGCAGGTTTTGAACCGGACCCCCATGCTAATCCAGAACCCTTGAAACAAAAAAATAGAAATTTCGGAAGAAATAGGCAATCAAAAAAAAACAAATTCAGCTTTAAAAAGAGTAAATAAAAAAAGCTCAAGAATAATGACCATAAAACTCTTGAACTTTTAATACAAGTTGATTGGGAAATCAACAATGCAAATTTATAATTATTAGTTGGAATACTCATAAATTTTATATTAAAAGAATTAACTAGTTTTAAAATCTAAAAAACAATTTACTTATTGAATTTAAAAACTGTAAATATTGTTTGGTTAAAACGGGACCTTCGCTCTCGTGATCATGAACCCCTATTAAAGGCTGAAAGTGCTGGGATTCCATACCTAATTATCTATGTCTTTGAACCATCAAGAATTGAGTATCCAGATACCAGTCTAAGACATTTACAGTTTATATATCATTCAGTAGATAATTTGAATAAAGTTTTAAGTGAATTTAACAGACGAGTTGAGTTGTTTTATGGTGAGGCTATAGACGTGTTTAATTATTTAATAAAAAATTTTGATATAAGTTCTGTCTTTAGTTACCAAGAAAGTGGAATACAAAGTACCTGGGAACGCGACAAAAAAATAAAAAAGTTTTGTAAGTCTAATGAAATTAGATGGAAACAATCACAAAGAGATGGTATTTTAAGAGGCATTAAAAATAGGGAAGATTGGAATAAAAAATGGCATCTTAAAATGCATGCTTCAGTCATTCAAAATAAATATACAATCTCCAAAGAAACACCCTTAGAACA
>CAZOWC010000100.1:0-4488 GCA_964583375.1 uncultured Flavobacteriaceae bacterium | reverse complement strand
GTGTAGTGGTTTTAGGGGTGAGTTGTTTGGGGGAAGTTTGTAATGTGTTTTGAAAAAAACTCCATTCTCTATATCTTGGAGGTATTATTAATCATAAATCAATTAGGATGAAAAAAATAATTTTTATTTCTCTACTATTTATTTTCTCATGCTCTCAACCATTCGCTAGAGTTGATACATCAGATGAAAAATCAGTAATTATTAAAAAAATCTTTGAAGAAGTATCAAATGAAAGAATTGATTATTTAAAAGAGGTTTTTTCAGATGACATGAAAATGGTAAACTCAAAAGAAATAAGTTTTGATAAGAATAAATTTATAGCTGGCATTGAAGAGATGTTTGATTTATTTGATGAAATTACTTTTGAATCAGTCGATGGAGATGCAAATGGATCTGAAATAGAAACTAATTATTACTCAAATGGTAAGATTTGGTCCAGTATTTGGAACAATTTTAGTGCTACTGGTAAATATACAGGTCAAAAAGTTAAATTTCCATTCCATATCTCATATCAGTGGAAGAATAACAAAATAATTGAGGAGTTTCAGTTTTTTGACACAGAACATTTTGAAAAAGAGGCTAATGCAAAAGCAAGTAAAAATCTTACTAATGAAAAAGTTGGCTTTATTCTTGAGCTATCTGTAAATAAGGGGTACAGCTTAGATCAAGTAAAAAGTTTATTAGAAAACCTTACAATTTTTATGAGAAAAAATGAACCAGATGCTTATGATTATGGATATTATATTTCTCCGAATGGAAAAAAAATAACTCTAATTGAGAAATACAAAAACTCTAAAGCAGCAATACTTCATGCAGATAATTTTGAAAATGGACCAAATATGAAACCATTTTTAAATACATTTAAAATAAACTCATTCATCTTAATAGGTAATTCAACAGAAGAACTTAAAAATAGAATTAAGAGTTATGGAGTGGAGCCAAGAGTTTTAATAGGGGGCTGGACAAACTAGATAAATTAAAAAATCCCTCCCAAGTGGAGGGTTTTTCTTTTCAATACTTTCTCACTATTTTAGAGGTATTATTAACCATAAATCAATTAAAATGAAAAATTTACTTTTTACTATTATACTTCTTTTTCTTTCATGCGGAGAAATAAAAACATCAAATGAATGTGATGAAGAACCAGATTATTTTTTATTAAGACCAGAAGTTGAAAAGGCTTACGGATACTCTCATGCAGTAAAAATTTGTAATCAAATTAAAGTTTCAGGTGCCGTAAGCATGGATCAAACTGGATCTCCAACTGCGATAGGTGATATGAAACAACAAATGATAAACTGTTACAATGACTTAAAAAAGATTTTAGATCATTATGGGTCATCATTTGAGGATGTCGTTGTTGAGAATATTTTTACAACAAATATGCCTGCTTTTTTAGAAGTTTCCTCATACAGAAATGAAATCTACAAAAATAACTTTCCAACTGGTTCGTGGTTAGGTGTTAATGAATTAGCCCTACCAGGATTTTTAATTGAAATTGAATTAGAAGTCCATCTTGATGGAAATAAAAGTGAAGAAATATATCCAGATCAAGATAATGACTAGAAATTTTTTTGGGGTACTCATTCTTATTTAATTTTTTTAAAGCTCAAGATGACCAGATTTGATATGCACCCCATTCTCTATATCTTAGAGTTATTATTAACAATAAATCAATTCAAATGAAAAGAATTTATATACTCTTCTTAATTTTTACTGTATCAATAAATGCTCAAAAACTAAAATTTGGAGATGATATAGCAAATGAGAAAATTACAATCAACTCAAAAATTGAAACCTTATATAAATCAAAAGAAAAATTCAATACCTCCTTTAAAGCAAAAGTAAAAGATGTTTGTCAAATGAAGGGTTGTTGGATCAAGCTTGACATAGGGAATAATAATGAGGTTATGGTGAGCTTTAAAGATTATGCATTTTTTGTGCCCAAAGATATTAAAGGTAAAGATGTAATGGTTAGTGGTGAAGCTTATACAAGGACTATACCAATAGAGGAATTAAAACATTATGCACGTGACAGAGGTGATTCAGAAACAATTATTGAATCAATTAAAAAACCAAAAGAAGTCTATTCATTGACTGCGAAAGGAGTAATTCTTTATGATTGAAGCTCCTTATTAAAATCGGCGTATTCTCATTAATCAATCTCCTTTATAAGTATCTAAGTCCATATACTCTACAATAATCTGGCCTAGATTCCAGCTTGGAATGTAATAGGTATATGGTGAATTTTTTAAAATTTCATCAAAAATTCGCTGTTGTAAGACGCTTGAATTCCCTGTGATGATGGTTAAAGAAAAGGAACCTTTCTGCTGCTGTTCAGCGAGGGTATATTTTACTTTTTCCATGGCTTCCTTATGCCGGATCAGATGAAGATCTATTGATTTTATAAAGTCAGATTTTAAATTAAATACCTTTAGTTGTTTCTTGCTGAAAGATAACGCTCGATATGCATTTGATTCAATGAATCTGAGTCTCCGTATTGATCTCTCAACTCAAAAAGTCTTTGATGTAGTCTTTTTTGAACCTCTTTATAGTCCGGGTTATCGTAAAGATTATTCATTTCAGATGGATCTTCCAGTAGATCGTATAGTTCCCACTCATCAATGTCGTAATAAAAATGTATGAGCTTATAACGATCTGTACGTACACCGTAATGGCGTTTAACCATATGTACTGAAGGGTATTCGTAATAGGTATAATAAATTGCATCTCTCCATTCACCTACTTTTTGATTGACTACATTTCTAAAGGAAGCTCCTTGCATATCTTGAGGAATTTCAATGCCTGCATAGTCTAAAAAAGTAGGCGCAAAATCTAGATTTTGAATCATTTTATCGACAGTTGAACCTGCTGGAATTTCATTTGGATAACGTATCAAAATTGGAGTTTTAAGTGATTCCTCATACATAAAGCGCTTGTCAAACCAGCCGTGCTCTCCTAGATAAAAACCTTGATCTGAGGTATAGACTACGATGGTATTTTCGGTCAGTCCTTCCTGGTCGAGATAATTCAAAACTTCACCTACACCATCATCTACCGATTGAATGGTCCTGAGGTAATCTTTAATGTAGCGATTAAATTTCCAAAGATCAAGTTCTTTACCCTCAATGTTTTGAGCTTTCATAGCGTCATTTTTGGGAGTGTAAGCTTCCAACCAAGACTCTTTTTGCTCTGGTGAAAAGCGCTCTAGTTCTCCTTCAAAACCGGTATTGTTTCCATAAGGATCAGTAAGGAACTTAAAATCGTGTCCCCAGCGACCGTGGCCTCCATTGCCGTGAGCTACTGCGATTTGTTGTTCTGAAGCAGCAATTAGCATTTCTTGGGTTTTAGCTGCAGTACCCCTGTTGGAATAATCGTCAAAAAAATTACCAGGAGGATCAAATGTTTTATCGTCAAAGAGTGTTAGATATTTTTCTTCTGGTTTCCAATTTCTATGGGGAGCTTTTTGATGGTATAAGAGTAAAAATGGCTTCTCTTTTTTGCGTTTGTTCTTAAGCCAGTCTAATGCTAAATCTGTAGTAATGGAAGTTACATATCCATTAATACGTTCTTTGATTCCATCAATAATAAAGTCAGGATTGTAATAATGACCCTGGCCAGGAAGAACGGCGGAATAGTCAAATCCTTGTGGAAGACCCCTGAGATGAATTTTACCAATCAAAGCAGTTTGGTACCCTGCTTTTTGAAGATGCTTGGCAAAATTGTCTTGATCCCAATTAAAATCTTGTATGTTGTCTACTTTACCATTTATAAAACTGTGCTTACCAGTAAGCATTACAGCCCTACTGGGTGCACAAATAGAATTAGTTACAAATCCTTTTTGAAACAAGGCTCCTTCAGTCGCTATTCTATCGATATTCGGTGTATTATTTAATCCGTATCCATAGGCACTTACAGCCTGATAGGCATGGTCGTCAGACATAATAAAGACGATATTTGGTAGACTCTGAACGCTCCGTTTGCAAGAAAATAAAACCAGTGTAAGGAATCCTAAAAAAATAATTTTTTTTCTCATTGGTGTGGGTTTTCTCTAAAGGTAAAAAAAATGAAAAGCTCTAAGAATTTTTGTATCCGAATCGTTTTAATTGCTGTGCACTAGAACGCCAATTTTTGGAAATTTTCACATACAATTCTAAATGGATCTTCTTACCAAAGAACTTTTGAAGAGATTTTCGAGCCCCAATACCTACTCGTTTTAAGGCACTCCCCTTATGACCTATAATAATTCCTTTTTGTGTTTCTCTTTCGACCATTACAATTGCACGTATTCTAATGATTTTGGGATCCTCTAGAAATTCTTCTGTCACCACTTCTACTGCATAAGGAATTTCTTTGCTGTAAAGTGCCAAAATTTGTTCACGTATGGCTTCGTTGACAAAAAATCGTTCAGGCTTATCGGTCAGCTGGTCTTTTGGGAAATAGGCAGGTGAGGAGGGAAGTTCTGAAATTAGGATTTGCAACAAATCC
>CAZOWC010000099.1:0-4488 GCA_964583375.1 uncultured Flavobacteriaceae bacterium | reverse complement strand
TCTGAAAAGTTTAAGCTTAATGAATACATTCACAACCTCAGTAAAATTAATCAAGGGCAGGTTCATTGCTGTGAAATAGAATCAGTTGATTTTTATGAAAGCAGTTATTCTTTAAGTGATCGAACACGAGCTTTTTTAAAGGTACAAGACGGTTGCGATTATAAATGTACGTATTGTACTATACCTAGAGCTCGAGGCGTATCCCGAAGTGATGTTCTAGAGAATGTGATTGAAAATGCCTATAGCATAGCTGATGCCGGCTTAAGAGAAATAATACTAACGGGGGTGAATATTGGTGATTATGGAAAAGGTGAACATGGAGACAAAAAGCACAAGCATACTTTTTTAGAACTCATTAGAGCTTTAGATGATGTAAAGCCTATAAATCGTATACGAATTTCATCTATTGAACCTAATTTATTGAGTTTAGAAATGATTTCATTCGTTTCTCAAAGTAAGAGGTTTGTTCCTCATTTTCACATACCGCTTCAAAGTGGAAGCGATCGTATCTTAAAAAGTATGAAAAGGCGTTATCTCACTTCGCTTTACAGAGAACGAGTGCTGTGGATTAAAAATAAAATGCCAGATGCCTGTGTAGGTGTAGATGTAATAGTAGGTTATCCAGGTGAGTCAGAAGAAGATTTTTTGCAAACCTATTATTTTTTAAACGAGTTACCCGTTTCTTATTTACATGTTTTTACCTTTTCTGAACGTCTAAATACAGAAGCTTACCTTATGGCAGGCTCAGTTTCACAAGATGTAAGAGTCAAACGTAGTAAAATGTTAAGAGCGCTTTCAGTAAAAAAAAGAAGGGCATTTTATGAATCCCAATTAGGGAATACGGTTGAAGTTCTTTTTGAAGGGGAAAACAAAAAAGGCTACATCACGGGTTTTTCTCAAAATTATGTAAAAGTAAGAGCTCCATGGAATCCCAAATGGGTTAATACAGTTAAAAAGGTAGTGTTAGATTATGTTGATGAGGAGGGAATGGTGAGATTTCACCAAAAAGAAGATTAGAGTTTGATTCCTATAGGAAGCAATTCTTTATAACGTCTGTTTCTCCTGACAAAACCTGCAATTTTCGGTGAAGTAGGAACTACTCGTAAATTTTTATTTTCAATAAACTCAAGAACTTTAACGATAAAAGCTTCTTCAAACTTTTTATTCTGAATGGAATCAGGAATTGAAATTTTTGTCAAAAAAATTTTTCTTTCTTGTTCCGAATATTCTATTCTGGCTAGTTGATTGTCGATTTGGACTTCAAATTGTCTTAAAAATTCATTGTTTACAAGGTTCAATTCATTCATAATTTTTATTTTGAAGTAATGTTTTTAGATTTGTATTGTCCATGTGCAAATGGGAATCAAAAATACAAAAAATTTGTTAACATCTTCATCAAATTCAATTTCAAAAGAAAAACCCTTGCATCTGTATTGTATGCCAGGTATGGCTGCAAGTCCTAAAATTTTTGAATATATCAGTTTACCTTCGCCTATCGAGCTGCATTACTTAAGCTGGATTCAACCTCATGAGAGTGAAAGTATAGAGCACTATGCCTTGAGAATGTGTATGCGGGTGAAGCATAAAAAACCGTTTTTGCTTGGGGTTTCATTTGGTGGTATTATTGTTCAAGAAATGGCCAAACAAATAGAGGTGGAAAAAGTCATTATTGTGTCGAGTATAAAGAATAGTAATGAATTACCCCTTTCAATGAAAATGGCAAAAAAAACAAATGCTCACAAATTACTTCCTACACAATGGATTAACAGTTTGGATGCACTGACTTTATTCACCTTTGGTAAGGGAATTCAAAAAAGGCTTGAACTATATCAAAAATATCTTTCTGAGCGAAACCCTTTTTATCTCAGTTGGGCTATTGACGCCTTAGTTAATTGGAATCAAGAGTATAGTTTGGATAAGATCATTCACATTCATGGAGAAAGAGATACTGTCTTCCCCGTAAAAAATCTAAAGGGTCCATTACATAAAATTAACGCCGGTCATGCGGCAATTATTACTCATGCAAAATGGTTTAATGAACGAGTTCCAAAATTATTACTTGATCAAGTTTAAAATAAAACCATTAATTTAGTATGGCTAATACGCAATTTGTATTAATTTTTTAAACTATGAAAATCAGTAAAGTACTCCTCCCTTTAGCTTTAGGCGTTTTGATCATTTTAGGTTTTTCCGCTATTGATTTTAAAAATTTTACTGCATTTAATTCACATGGAGAAGAGAGCTATAAAGTCTATGCTTTAAAATTACCTTCAAATCTCGATTTTTCAGGAGAGGCTGTTCCTCTTGACCAGCCAGATATTAGAGAGCGTTTGGACAAGGAATTATTGGTTAACACATATTGGCAATCGAATATGATGCTACTACTCAAGCGTGCGAATAAATACTTCCCAACTATTGAGCCCATACTCGAAGAAGAGGGTGTCCCAGATGATTTTAAATATCTAGCGGTCATTGAGAGTGCACTGGAAAATGTTCGCTCACCAAAAGGAGCAAAAGGGTTTTGGCAAATTATGCCAGGAACCGCAAAAGAATATGGTTTGGAAGTCAATTCAAATGTAGACGAAAGATATCATATAGAAAAATCCACTCGTGTGGCATGTGCCTATTTAAAGAAAGCCAAGCAACGTTTTGGTTCGTGGACATTGGCAGCAGCTTCCTACAACAGGGGTATGTATGCAACAGACCGACTTTTAACTAAACAGCTATCAGAGAACTATTATGATTTACTATTGAATTCAGAAACTAGCAGGTATGTTTTTCGGATTTTAGCAATAAAGGAAATCATGTCTAATCCAAGGGCGTATGGATTTATTTTTGATGCAGAAGATCTTTACCAGCCCATCCTTGTTCGAAAAATTGGTTTGGATACTGCAATTGGAAATATAGCTCAGTTTGCAAAAGAACAATCCATCAACTATAAAATATTGAAAATTCACAATCCCTGGCTGATTCAAAACCATTTGAATAACCGCTCTAGAAAGTATTACGAAATTTCAATTCCTGAATCTTGGAGCTATTAAATTTTCTTCATTTGCTGTTGGATCATTTTCATCTGACCCTTTAACATCCCGTGTTTATCCAGTTTTTTAGCTTCGGTTAATAGCTGTTGCGCTTCTCGCTTTCTTCTTTTTTGAAGGTAAATCCCTGCAAGGCTCATTTTTGCCATTGCAAGATCATGATTCATGGAGAGCCCTAACTTTAGTGCAGCCTTAAAATGCTTTTCAGCTTGAGTAAGATTTTTTTGAGATTGAATAATCCCCATCAAATAATAGTAGTATCCTTGTTGCTTGCGAACTAAATTCCTTTCGATATTTGGGATGCGGTTTAACCATTTTTCTGTTCCTACAAAATCCTGCTTTCTAAGTCTTAAAAACGAGAGGAATATAATTTCGTTTTTAAAATAGAGCAAAACAAACATTCCAGTCAGCAGCACGAACAATATACCGTTACCAATATAATCATCTGTAAATTGATAAATACCGTAACCTAATGAGAGGACTGCAAGTATGAGTTTAATGACTTTTGGAAACATGATTTTTATTTTCCACAAAGGTAAAAAAAATCAATAGCGAAATGTTTATTTTCATGTTTGTTAGACTAAAAAGTTATTGTATATTTGCCCGACTCAAAAGGAATACTATTTCAGTCTTGAAATTATGAAAAGAACATTTCAACCTTCAAAAACAAAAAGAAGAAATAAGCACGGTTTCCGCGAACGTATGGCCTCAGCTAGTGGACGAAAAGTTTTGGCTGCTAGAAGAGGTAAGGGCAGAAAGAAATTATCTGTTTCATCAGAACCGCGTCACAAAAAATGATTGCATATATATCCTATTTTAGAGGTGTTACTTTTTTGGAAGTAGCACCTTTTTTTTATCTTCATAATCTATATTTTGATTTATGCCGAAAGTAAAGTCCATTAAAAGTATTTTAGTAATTGGTTCTGGACCTATTGTGATAGGACAAGCTTGTGAATTTGATTATTCAGGATCCCAAGCTCTTCGCTCGTTAAGAGAAGACGGAATTGAAACTATACTCATCAATTCGAATCCAGCAACCATAATGACTGACCCCTCTATGGCAGATCATGTGTATTTACTACCTTTAACAGCAAAGTCCATCGTTCAAATTTTAAAGGAGCATCCGCAAATAGACGCAGTGCTTCCTACCATGGGAGGACAAACAGCCTTAAACCTCTGCATAGAGGTTGACGAAAAAGGCATTTGGGATGACTTTAATGTCAAACTTATTGGGGTCAATATTGACGCAATAAATATTACTGAGG
Organism: uncultured Flavobacteriaceae bacterium; assembly: GCA_964583375.1. Classification (GTDB taxonomy): domain Bacteria; phylum Bacteroidota; class Bacteroidia; order Flavobacteriales; family Flavobacteriaceae; genus MS024-2A. The sequence goes on along the minus strand of CAZOWC010000099.1, from coordinate 185 downwards.
ATCGTGAAAAATTCCGTGAGCTAATGGAAAAAATTGATGTACCAATGGCACCTCAGGCTACTGCAAACTCATTTCTTAGAGGAAAAGAAATTGCTCAAGAATTTGGTTTTCCACTTTGTATTCGTGCTTCCTATACCCTCGGCGGTGCTGGTGCAGCAATTGTTTATGACGAAAAAGACTTTGAT
>CAZOWC010000098.1:0-4545 GCA_964583375.1 uncultured Flavobacteriaceae bacterium | reverse complement strand
GAACCCTGCTCGCATTATGGAAAAACACCCCCTTGTGCTGATTTAATTATAAAATCAGGAATTAAAAAAGTAGTGATCGCATCCAGAGACCCAAATCCACAAGTAGCTGGAAAAGGCATTGAAAGACTAAAAAATTCTGGGATAGAAGTCATTGAAGACATACTAAAGGAAGAGGCTGAGTTTTTAAACATAAGGTTTTACACCTACCATCAAAAAAAACGCCCTTACATCATATTGAAATGGGCACAAACTGAAGATGGTTTTATCGCTCCATTAAAAAAAGATAAACAACAACCATTTTGGATCTCCAATGCATTGGCAAAGCAGAAAGTTCATCAGTGGCGAAGCCAAGAAACTTCCATATTAGTAGGAGTTCAAACAGTTATTGATGACAACCCTAAATTAAACACCAGAGAATGGCCAGGAAACAATCCACTTCGTCTGATTCTAGACCCGTCAAATCGAATTCTCAAAAATGCCACTGTTCTTAAAGATCTGCTCCCCACAATAGTGTTAAACCAACAAAATCAAAATTCAATTTCGAGAACCCACAAAGAGTATTTTAGCTTGGAATCTTTTGAACTTAAAAAGATTATGGAGTTTTGTTACCAAAGAAAAATCCTATCAATACTTGTAGAGGGTGGTCAAAAAACACTTAACTATTTTATAGAATCGACTTTATGGGACGAGGCAAGAGTAATAACTGCTCCTAATAAATTAAATAAAGGGGTGAAAGCACCCTTCTTCAATATTGATTACATAAAGGAAGAGTCCATTGGTGATAACCTAATTCGAACTTATTTTAATTAAACTTTTCCAATAAAAATTTTGGACATCTAGTGGGGCGATTCTTTTCAGCGGATAAAAATGCTAAAACTGTACTTCCAGTACATATTTCTTCATCAGACTGATTTACAATTTGATAGTCAAATTCTAAAATTACCAAGGGGGGCTTTTTTAAACTTACACGAACACGAAATTCATCCCCGAAAAACAGGGGTTTTTTAAAGTTTAGCTCGACGGATACTACAGGCATCAAAATTCCGTTTTTTTCCATGGCTGCATAAGAAATTCCCATACTGCTAAGCCAATCCAAACGAGCCATCTCAAAATATTTTAAGTAATTACTGTGATGAACAAAGTGCATTTGATCGGTTTCTGCGTAACGTACAGCGTTTAATTGGGTGGTAAAATTCATTTTTGTTTTAAATATATTTCAAATATTTGTAGGAATTAACATAGATGGACTACATTTATTCGCAACAGAATATCTTAAAAAAAAAATTATTAAGCAATAGCATTTTTATTTTTTTTTGAATTTTTTTTGGTCAATATTTGTTGCTCAATAATTATTGAATCAAACCATAATTAAATTTTTTAAATTTTGATGTCTTAAATGAGTTCTGATGCATCTGCGGCTTGGAAAAACTGCCTCTCCTTTATCGAAGACAACATTCAGCCACAAGCATATAAAACATGGTTTCTTCCTATAGTACCACTTAAGATAATAGACAATGTTCTCAATATCCAAGTGCCAAGCAAATTTTTTTACGAATGGCTCGAAGAACACTACGTTAAATTACTAAAGGCTGCATTACAAAAAGAATTGGGACCAGACGCACGTCTAATTTATTCCATCCGAATGGAAAATCGTTTCGGAAACACTACTGCATTTACCGAAAACATACCAAGTTCAAACCGCTCAGGACTTAGCCCACAACAGGTTGATGCTCCACTACACTCTCAAAACGCTGAACTAAAAAACCCCTTTGTAATACCCGGTATCAAAAACTTGCAGATCGAATCTCAGTTGAATCCGAATTACAGTTTTGAAAACTTTTTGGAAGGAGACTCTAATCGGTTGGGAAGATCAGCAGCATTAGCAGTTGCTTCAAAACCTGGAGGCACCTCCTTTAATCCCCTTTTAATATTTGGAGGAGTTGGCTTAGGAAAAACCCACTTAGCACACGCAATAGGTGTCGAAATTAAAGAAAAATACCAAGATAAAACAGTACTTTATATAGCCGCAGAGAAATTTACCCAGCAGTATATCGAAGCAGTCAAAAAAAATACTCGAAACGATTTTATTCATTTTTATCAGCTCTTGGATGTACTCATCATTGATGACGTTCAATTTTTATCTGGTAAAACTGGAACACAAGATGTATTTTTCCACATCTTCAATCATCTTCATCAAAACGGCAAACAAGTAATCTTAACCTCTGACAAAGCTCCAGTGGACATGCAAGATATTGAGCAGCGCTTGCTCTCTAGATTTAAGTGGGGCCTTTCAGCCGAATTGCAATTGCCTAATTACGAAACGCGTATTTCCATACTTAAAAATAAATTGTATCGTGACGGTGTCGAAATTGAGGAAGATATCATAGAGTATGTAGCTAAGAACATCAAAACTAACGTTCGTGAACTTGAGGGAGCCATCATATCTCTAATTGCACAATCCTCTTTCAACAAGGTAGAAATAACCCTAGATCTTGCCAAAGAAGTGGTTATGAAATTTGTAAAAAACACAAAACGTGAAGTATCCATCGACTACATCCAAAAAGTTGTTTCCGATTACTTCCAAATGGATGTTGAAACACTTCAATCTAAAACAAGAAGGAGGCATATAGTTCAAGCGCGACAACTGGCAATGTACTTCGCTAAAAAATTCACCAAAGCCTCACTAGCCAGTATCGGAAATCAAATCGGAAAAAGAGATCACGCAACGGTACTACACGCTTGTAAAACTGTTGATAATTTGAGTTTTACTGATAAGCAATTCCGTAAATATGTGGAAGACTTAAGCCAGAAACTAAGTCTTTAAAACCTTATAGTAATGAAACAAGTAAATATACTCATGGTTTGTTTGGGGAATATTTGCCGTTCACCCCTTGCCCAGGGCATTTTAGAAAGTAAGGTAGACTCTAAAAAAGTATGGATTGATTCAGCCGGAACTGCTGCCTATCATACAGGGAATTCTCCTGACTCTAGAAGTATCGCCATAGCCAATAAGTATGGAATTTCAATTCAAAACCAAAAAGCGAGACAATTTATTAAAGAGGATTTTAATATCTTCTCTAAAATTTATGTAATGGATCAGATCAATTACGAAAATATCATCGCACTTGCTGAAACCCAACAGGAAATTGACAAGGTTGAGATGATTTTAGGGGTTGAAAGAGAAGTCCCAGACCCTTATTACGGTGGCAGTGAGAGTTTTCAATACAGCTATGATCTTCTGGACCATGCTTGCAATCGTATTCAAAAATCCATATGCTGAGATGGAGACAGAAAGTACTTACGGTACCCTTTTTCTTGTACCGACAACCCTTGGGGACAATCCTCCTTTAGAGGTTTTACCACTTTCAGTAAAGACCATAGTAGAAGAACTCAATCACTTTATCGTTGAAAACGAAAAAGTAGCTCGAAGGTTTATAAAAAAACTTACACCTAATAAAAACCAAGATACATTAAACCTTTATCCTCTTAATAAGTTTACCTCTCAAGAGGAAATTGCAACCTACCTCAATCCCTGCCTAGATGGAATATCTATGGGGCTGATGTCGGATGCCGGTACTCCAGGCGTAGCTGATCCAGGAGCCGTTATCGTTTCCAAAGCACATAAGGTGGGGGTTGCAGTCAAACCTTTGGTAGGACCCTCCTCATTGATTTTAGCGATGATGAGCTCGGGCTTGAATGGACAGAGTTTTGCATTTAATGGCTACTTACCTGTAGACCAAAAACAACGAAAACAAGCTCTTTTAAAATTTGAAAAAAAAGCAATATGTGAAAATCAGGCACAACTATTTATAGAAACTCCTTACAGAAGTACAGCACTTTTTAAAGACCTCATCTCTACCCTTCTGCCCTCAACATTGGTCTGCATTGCTTGTGGCCTAACTTTGAGTACTGAATTTGTAAAAACCTTGACGGTAGGTGAATGGAAAAAGCAAAAGCCTGATATTGAAAAACGCCCCTGTATTTTTATTATCGACGCTGGATTTTAGCGGTAAATTCGCTGCTTATTAATCCAATTAACGTATTCTTTTTTATTGCGATTATGTTGAGCCAAGGTTTCTGCAAATGAATGATAACCTGGCTTGCTTGGTGAAGCAACAAAATACAAATAGTCGTGCTGTTCAGGATTGAGTACCGCTTCTATGGCTGAAAGGTCAGGCATAGAAATGGGTCCTGGTGGAAGTCCTTTGGATTTATAGGTGTTGTATGGAGAATTTAACTTGAGGTCCTTATAAAGCACCCTTTTGATCTCCTGCTCAAAATCTTCAGAGGCTCTTTTAAGTGCAAAAATGACAGTGGGGTCTGCTTGAAGTCTCATTCGCTTTTTCAAGCGATTGAGGTACAAGCCGGCAATTCGAAGCTGTTCCTCCTTTTTTACAGATTCTTTATGAACTATAGAAGCTAAAACATACACCTCCTGTGGAGTTAAGCCTAGTTTTTTGGCTTTGACTAAACGCCTCTTATTCCAAAAGCGCGTGTAATTATTCAGCATCAGTGCTCTAAAGTCTTGAGGGGTTGCATCCCAAA
>CAZOWC010000097.1:0-4560 GCA_964583375.1 uncultured Flavobacteriaceae bacterium | reverse complement strand
ATTTTTTAAAAAAATAGGATAATTTATTCAAAAGTATAATCAGAAATTAATTGTTAAAGGTTGGTTCCCTTTTAGGGCAACTTTAATTTCTTCCTCTTTATAGATTAGTTGGGTTTCTATATCACGAGCAGCGGTTAATTGAATTTGCTTCAGCTCGTTATCCTCCCAATTAAAGTCTACAATTATATTTCCTCTGGCTTTTAATCCTTTAAGTTGACCTGAATTCCAATTTGGGGGTAGAGCAGGCAATAAACGAAGAATTCCAGGTTCATGAGATTGCACTAAAAGTTCTGCAATGCCTGCAGTATACCCAAAATTTCCATCAATTTGAAAGGGAGGGTGTGCATCAAATAAATTGGAGAAAATAGATTTTTCAAAAAGTAATTGGATATGTTCTTGCGCCATCTTACCATCCATGAGTCGTGCAGCACAATTAATTAACCAAGCACGACTCCAGCCAGTTCCTGCACCCCCATTTGCCAATCTATAATCCAAAGTTTTACGAACAGCTTCAAAAAGTTCAGGTGTTTGACTCAATGTCACTTGATCACCAGGGTGAAAACCATAGAGGTGTGACATGTGTCGGTGCCCAGATTCAAATTCTTTATATTCCCTATCCCACTCTAGAATTCGCCCATCCGCGCCTAATTGAAAACCAGTACGAATTTGTTTTAACTGATTTTTTATTTTTTCTGTCAAAGGATTTACCCGATTTAACAATTTTGCAGCTTTTAAAAAATTGGTAAAAACTTCAGTAATGACTTGCTGATCCATGGCACTTCCCAAACAACTAGAGACAGGTTTACATTGTTCATTGAGGTAGCGATTTTCTGGTGAGGTAGAGGGAGCGGCGATTAAACTTCCATCTCGTTTGTCTCTAATAAGCCAGTCGCTATAAAATTCTGCAACAGCCTCCAATGCTGGGTAGGCACGTTTTTCTAAAAAGCTTAGATCTTGCGTAAATTGATAGTGCTGCCAATAGTGTTGAACCATCCATCCACCAGCTCCAAATGAAGCACCCCAGTAAGCTGTGGGTGCACGAAGCCAGGTAGGCGCCCAAAGATCAGTAGCATGAGGTAAAAAACTGCCACGCATACCGAAGTTTTTCTGCGCAGTAGTCTTGCCACTTTCGATTAATTTATCAGTAAAATTAAATAAAGGTCCATTGAGCTCGTCTAGCTGAGTAAGGTTGGCCAGCCAATAATTCATTTGAAGGTTTATATTGAGATGATAATCTGCATTCCATGGCGCATTAATGTGCTGATTCCAAAGACCTTGAAGGTTGGCAGGTAAAGTACCAGGCCTTGAAGAGGCAATAAGTAAATATCGGCCATAATGAAATAAAGTTTCTTGAAGTTCCAAATCAACAGCACCCCCTTTTGCTGCCTCTATACGTTCGTCTGTAGGTATCTTTTGGGCTGTATTGTCTGTGATTATGTCAAAATCAACTCTATCAAAGAGCGATTGATGATCTCTAATGTGCCGGTCTTTTAATTCTTTAAATGAATATTTCTCTATTGCAGTAAGTTGTTTGCTGTTTTCAGATTTGAAGTCTTTGTGATAAAAAGATGAATTAGAAACTATGCGTAACTCAATCTCTTTTACTCCACTTAACTCTAATCCATCTTCAACTGTGGTAACCGTACCTCCATGGTGATTTGGTTTTACGATTGTTTGGAATTGAACACCTTCTAATATCGGATTTGGTTTGGAGTCAAAAGCGCCTTTCCGTTGAGTTACTTCTCCGTCCATTATGAGCATTCCCTCTGCTGTATATGTTTTAGCGGTTGGAATTCCCTCATCTTTAGGTCGCTGTAATTGTATATTTCCACTCAATCCATTGGGGTGGCTACTTTTTAACTTTATTACAATGACTTGGTCTGAAGCTGAAACAAAAGCACTTTGCGTTACTTTGTGCCCATCTGAGTTATAGGTTATATTGGCAACTGCCTCATTTAGATTTAAACTTCTTTTATATTTGGATATCTTATTGTGATCTAAATTGATTGATAAGTCCCCCAAAGTTTGATGAGAACGAATAACAGTTTTTCGTGAAAACTTTTCTACTAAAAAGGAATCTACGGTCTGAATATCACCCTTCACTAGAAAACTTCTGATTTTTGCCAAATCATCTGGAGTCCCACTGGGGTGATCCCACCCTAAATCATTTGGCCACAACGAATCGTCATTGAGTTGAATTCTTTCATTATGAGGATCGCCAAAAACCATAGCTCCAATACGGCCGTTACCAAGTGGAAGTGCTTCCTCCCAAACCGTTGCTGCTTCTTTATACCATAGTAACTGGAAATTTTTGATATCTGGTGAAGTGACATTGTTGCAGCCTAAGGTGATGAGAATAAAACTAAAACACAGAAGCGGGATGCAATATTTCATGATTCAAATGTTTTAGGTAATTTGTTCTGAATTTAAATTTAAAAGAAATATTTTACAATTGAGAATGGAAACCAAAACATTTAATATCAATCGCAGACATTTCCTCAAAGGTACTTTTGCTTCATTAGTGCTATCTAGTTTTGGAGTTTACGGATTTGATTTGATGCATCCTTCCAAACCTTATCGGGTAGGACTTATTGGTACAGGATGGTATGGGAAAAGTGATTTGTTTCGTTTAATGCAAGTGACTGAGCTTGAGGTTGTTTGCCTTTGTGATGTGGATCAGCGGCAATTAAATGTAGCAGCAGATTTAATTCAGCAAAGAAAACTGGATCAGAAGAGACCACAGCTCTACGGGAATTATGTCGAAATGTTATCAAAACACGATTTAGACATTGTTTTAATAGGTACTCCCGATCATTGGCATGCATTGCAGGCTATTGGTGCTTTAGAAGCTGGTGCGCATGTTTATCTTCAAAAACCAATCAGTGTTGATGTAATTGAAGGAGAGGCTGTACTTGCTGCTGCTTCAAAATACAATAAAGTCGTTCAGATTGGATTGCAAAGAAGAAGTACTCCTCATTTGATAGAGGCTAAAAATAATATTGTAGACGCGGGCTTACTTGGAGAAATTGCTCATGTGGAGATGAATTGTTATTACAAAATGCGATCCATAGCAAATCCTCCTTTACAAGAAGTACCTGATTATTTTGATTATGAGTTATGGACAGGCCCAGCTCCTTTGCGACCTTATGATGGCTTACCGCATAGAGGATGGTGGCGTGCATTTATGGAATACGGAAACGGTATCATAGGGGATATGTGTGTGCACATGTTTGATACTACACGCTGGATATTGGATTTAAATTGGCCAAAGCGCATTTCTTCCCAAGGCGGTATTTATGTTCAAAATTCTGGAAAATCAAATATTGCAGATACTCAAACTGCGGTATTTGAATACGAAAACCTCAATTGTATTTGGCAGCATCGAACCTGGGGAACTCCAGTAGATAAAGATTATCCATTGGCATTTAAAATTTTTGGTGAACACGGAACACTTGCTGGAAGCCCCATGCAATACGATTTTACACCAAACGGTAAAGGCATAAAAATCCACAAAAATTGTCTTTACGAGCGTGAAAAATATCCAGAAGATTTAACTGAAAAAGACATTGAGTTGCACGCTGCTCCTGCAACGAGGCTTCATATGCTAGACTTTTTAAAGGCCGTAGAAGAAAACACAATCCCTACAGCCAATGTTCTTGAAGGTCATCGTTCCACTGCCAGTTGTATTTTAGCAAATATCGCCATGAAATTAGAACGCCCTTTAGAATACGATCCTGAACTGCGAATAGTTAAAAACGATAGTGAAGCAAGTCGACTGCTTCAGAGACCCTACAGATCAGGATGGAAACATCCGTTTCCAGAAGATTTTAGTTGAGAGAAATGGACTTTAAAAATTTTAAACTTTCGGGAACTTGCTGTTCCACTCTTGACGATTCATCCTCAATGAACATATAACGCACTCCTAGCTCGTGAGCTTTTTTTACGACCCCCTCAATATCAATTTGGCCATGACCTAAAACCACGTTGGTTTCTACATCTTCACCACCCGTATTATTACCTTTCACTCCCTTTTCCATATCCTTCAAATGTAGCATTACCACAAAGTCTGGGTATTTTTCCAGTAGTGTAATAGGGTCTTCGCCACCATGGGTAATCCAAAACACGTCCATTTCAAGGGAAAAGTTTTTAGCATTTTGTGCCATATAGTCAAATAGAGTTCCGTATTCGTATGGTCTAAATTCATAACCATGCGCATGATATGCCAATGTAATGCCTTCTTTTTTTAGTAAAGCACCCGCTTCATTAAATACTTTAACAGCGGCTTTTGTGTTTTCAATGTCAAAGCGATTACCATCGTGTGGAATCCATGCGCACATCACAAAACGTGCGCCGTAGCGAATAGCTTTTTCTGCAACGGCTTCTGGATTTTTTCTAAGTTCGTCATAATCTGCACCAATACTTACAGGGTTTAACTCATACTTTTCTAATAAACTCCTAAACTCAGTTTCCTCCATTCCATAAGTATCTCCACCTTCAATGGCTTGTATACCCCAATCAGCAATTGTTTTGAGGGATTTTTCAATATCATTTTTAAACTGA
>CAZOWC010000096.1:0-4668 GCA_964583375.1 uncultured Flavobacteriaceae bacterium | reverse complement strand
ATAGGGGTCTTTTTTTGTTAGTGGATAATCGTAGTTTTCAGCATGGGCAAATCCGACCCCAGCAAGATACAATTGAGCATTATTTTGTTCAGCGTGATCTTTGACTTTTTCGATCAAGACGGGATCAAACTTTTTAGGCGCATTGGGGTAAAGCGTACCCTGAACCAAGACAAAGTATAATTTCTTGTCTTTTACACAAACAAATTGTGGAGTGCGTTTCAGTTGAGAGTTGACTGCTAAAAACTCATAGCCTTCTGCTTCCAAATGATCTCCTACCTCTTTAATGGCAAGTTGGTGTATTTCTTGTAGTGTTAGCTGACTCATTGAATGCAAAGTTAAGTTATTCGTCAAGTCTATAAAGCATGACTAAAGACACAAAAAAGAGACCTTGGGCCTCTTTTAATTTTTATTATCCTCCAAAGTCGTCAAAACGCACATTCTCTGGCGGAACACCAAAGTCCTCAGCCATTCGCTCAATAGCTTGATTCATCAACGGAGGACCACAGAAATACACTTCAATATCTTCTGGGGCTTCATGAATAGAAAGATAGTTGTCTATTACCACCTGGTGAACAAAGCCTGTAAAGCCATCTCCCGCACCGTCAAGACCGTCTTTAACTTTCCAATTATCTTCTTCGAGCGGTTCTGATAAGGCGATGTAAAACTTAAAGTTAGGAAAGTCTTTTTCAAGAGCTCTAAAATGATCGATGTAAAACAATTCTCTTTTGGAGCGACCCCCGTACCAGAAAGTAACTTTTCTTCCTGTTTTAAGTGTTCTAAACAATTCGTAAAGGTGCGAGCGCATAGGTGCCATTCCGGCTCCACCCCCTACGTATAGCATTTCTGAATCGGATTCGTTTATGAAGAATTCACCATAAGGTCCAGAGATAGTCACAAGATCACCAGCTTTTTTAGAGAAAATATAAGAGGAAGCAACTCCTGGGTTTACGTCACTCCAGTCGTTTTTTGCACGATCAAAAGGAGGTGTTGCAATTCGTACATTGAGCATGATCTCTTTTCCCTCAGCAGGAAAAGAAGCCATAGAGTAGGCACGTTCAACAGTCTCAGGGTTTTTCATCGTCAAGGGCCACAAATTAAACTTATCCCACTCCAATTTGAATTTCTCAGGCTCCCCAGGGTGTTCTTCTGGATGTGCAGAAATATCAATGCCTTCATATTTTATCTCACAAGGTGGAATTTCAATTTGAATATACCCTCCTGCTTTGTAGTCCATTTCCTCTGGAATTTCCACCACAAACTCTTTAATAAAGGAAGCTACATTCCAGTTTCTTACCACTTTAGCTTCATATTTTTTTATTCCAAACACCTCCTCAGGTACTTGAATGACCATATCTTGCTTTACTTTAACTTGGCATCCTAAACGCCAACCTTCAGCAACCTCTTTTCTTGAAAAGTGAGGGGCTTCTGTTGGTAGAATTTCTCCTCCCCCTTCAATTACCTGACATCTACATTGAATACAGGTACCCCCTCCACCGCAGGCTGAGGGTAAAAATATTTTGTTATTTCCCAGTGTACTTAATAGTGTACTCCCTGATGAAACCTCTACCTTATTTTCTCCGTTTATCAAAAGAGAAACAGGACCAGAGGGTAATAATTTTGCCTTGGCTCCTAGAAGCATTCCCACCAACAAAAAGGTGATGATTAAAAAAACAATAATACTTGCTAATACAACTGAATAATCCATCTCACATTATAATTTAATACCCATAAAACTCATAAAACCTAACGCCATTAACCCTGTAATAATAAAGGTAATTCCCAATCCCCGAAGTGGAGCAGGCACATTGGAATAGGTAATTTTTTCGCGAATTGCTGCAATAGCCATTATGGCCAAAAGCCATCCAATCCCTGAACCTAATCCATATACAGCTGATTCTGTAACTCCAGAAAAATCTTTTTGCTGCATGAATAATGACCCACCTAAAATGGCACAATTCACCGCAATTAAAGGAAGAAAAATACCTAAAGCACCGTAGAGTGCAGGAGCAAATTTTTCAACGATCATTTCAACTAACTGTACCATTGAAGCAATAACCGCAATAAACATGATAAAGCTTAAAAAGCTTAAGTTTAGATCAGCGTATTGCGATCCCAACCAAGACAAGGCACCAGGTTGAAGTAAATAAGTGTCTAGCAAAAAGTTAATCGGAACCGTAATTGCCAGTACAAATATTACTGCAAATCCAAGACCTACAGCAGTTTTCACGGTTTTAGACACTGCTAAATAAGAACACATTCCTAAGAAATAGGCGAAGATCATGTTCTCGATAAAGATACTTTTTACAAATAAGTTTAAATAGGCTTCCATAATTCGCGCTTAATTTTTTTCAATTAGAGTTCGGTTTCGAGAACGCTGAATCCATATCAAAATCCCAACCGTAATAAGTGCCATAGGAGAAAGTAGCATCAGCCCATTGTTCACATAACCCATTTCATAAACTGCATCTGGGATGACCTGAAAGCCAAACAATTTTCCAGAGCCAAACAACTCACGGAAAAATGCAACTAAAATTAAAATAACACCATAACCTGCGGCATTACCAATTCCATCTAAGAAAGATTTCCAAACACCATTCCCCAAAGCAAATGCTTCTAATCTTCCCATTACTATACAGTTCGTGATGATCAGCCCAATAAAGATGGAAAGCTCCTTACTTACATCATAAGCAAAAGCTCTCAGTATTTGATCAACCAAAATTACCATTGAAGCAACAACAACCAATTGAACTATAATTCGAATTCGGTTGGGAATAAGGTTTCTCAAAAGAGAAATAATCACATTACTAGCTGCCATTACTGCCATAACAGAAATACTCATGACTACAGCTGGTTTGAGCTGAACGGTAATCGCTAGGGCGGAACAGATACCCAAAACCTGAACGGTAATGGGGTTGTTGTCATCCATAGGGTCAGAAAGTAACTTTCGATTCTTTTTCGAAAAGAGCGACTCCCTTTCTTTATTTACAAAGAGTAAAGTTGCTTTTTTCTTGGGTGTTGATTTATTTTCTTCCATCAAATTATTGGTTTATAGCCAAGGTCTGTTCTGCTGTCTTTAGGTAGGGCAGGTAGTGATTCAATCGTTCGAGTATCATATTGGTAACCCCGTCACCTGTAATAGTTGCTCCTGAAATTGCATCCACTTCGTGATCGTCTTTGTCTAAATCTTTAGGATCATTATTTGTTTTTGAAACATTAATGCCCACTAAATTTCCATCTTTATCAAATACTTTTTCTCCTAGAAAGCGATTTTGAAACCACTCCTGGGTGATTTCAGCTCCTAAACCTGCAGTTTCTCCTAAATGATCAAAAACAGCTCCTTTGATTGTATTCTTATCTTCTTCTAAAGCAATATATCCCCAAATTGCATTCCAAAGTCCAGCACCTCTAAGTGGAACGATGTAGTACTTTTTACCCTCTACGGAGGCTTCATATAATGGAAAGCGTTGTTCGTCAACAGGCTTTTTCAATTCATTATTTAAATTGATTTCAAAAGCATTAACTTCCTGATCAAGATCACCACCAGAAGTCAATGAAAGTTCCCCTGTGATGTATTGATTGTACAAAGTCTCTGCCTGCTCTCGGTCTGTTTCAACCCCGATAGTGGCTAAGATGTTTTGCATCTTTTCTTTTCGCACATTGGAGGCTTGAAGGTCTTTTAATGAACTCGCAGTAAAAGCAAGTGCTGAGGCAACCACTAACACCATTAGTGTTGCAAAAATAAAAGTATAGGCATTACTGTCTCTATTCATCTTATGCGGTTTTTAGTTCCTGTGCTGTACTCCAACGCTTTTTACGCTTACTAATATTGCCATTGACTACATAGTGATCAATAGTTGGCGCAAAAACATTCATCAATAAAATTGCAAGCATCACTCCTTCAGGATAAGCGGGATTAAACACCCTGATCATGATACAAAAAATACCAGTTAAAATTCCATAGACCCATTTCCCTTTATTGGTCTGAGCTGCAGATACAGGATCAGTTGCCATAAAAACAATTCCAAAGGCAAAGCCCCCTACAACTAAATGGTTCATCCAAGAAAAGTTCATCAAAGCATTAGCTCCCCAAAGGTTAAACAACAAGCCCATTACAGCAGCTCCAATAATTCCTCCTGTGATGATCCTCCAACTTCCGATACCAGTAAGAATTAAAATCAAGGCTCCTACAGCTACCCAAAGTGTTGAAGTTTCTGCAATTGAACCTGGAATAGCTCCTTGGAACATTTCCGTCATAGAGTAGTTCACGTCTTGTCCAGCAGCTAAACTTCCTAAAATAGTCTCCCCTGATATTCCGTCAACTGCCCCTGCTTCGGATACCCATACTTTATTTCCCGACATATAGGTAGGGTAAGCAAAAAAGGCAAAAGCCCTTGCGGTTAATGCCGGATTAAGAATATTCATCCCTGTTCCTCCAAATGCTTCCTTTGCAATTAAAACGGCAAAGGCAGTAGAAATACCTACCATCCACAATGGGATGTCTACTGGCATAATCATAGGGATCAGTAAGCCCGTTACCAGATACCCTTCATTTACTTCGTGACCCCGGTAAACAGCAAATCCAAATTCGATAGACAGACCAACTACATAAGAAACTATAATCATGGGAATAATTTTCCATGCACCATGAATAAAGGCATCTATAAAAGT
>CAZOWC010000095.1:0-4717 GCA_964583375.1 uncultured Flavobacteriaceae bacterium | reverse complement strand
TTAAATCTCCATCGTTAGTAGAGGTAAAAGTTGCTTGCTGATTCAATCGCAATTTAGCTGTTAAAGAGCCTGAAAACTGAATTTCCATTCCACTGTACGAAGCCTCTTCCTGAGCATTCTCATACCGATAGGTGCTCAAATCATAAATCAATGACGGATTTTCGTTTCTATAAAAATAAGTGGCACTCAGGTTCCAATCAGAAATAACGTACTCTAATCCTGTTTCAAAAGAAGAATTTTCCTCTGGGTCAAGGTCTTCATTTCCAGAATAGGGATCGTATAATTGATAAAGACTTGGTGCAATAAAGGCAGAGCTAAGTGCCCCTAAAAATTTAAGCGATTGTTTATCATTTTGAACCAATTGAAAAGAAGGGTTGATGCTATAGGTAAATTGATTGCCGTAAGTACTATGACTGTTTAAACGTCCTCCTATATTTACTCTAAAACTATCAGAAAATACGGCAACCACATTACCAAAAAAATCTATTTGACTCAGCTCTTGCCCGCCCTCATAATCTGTTTTTTGATTCTGATATAGTGAACCCAATATAGTATAAAACCTTGATCCAAAAACATAGCGATTGTTTACTTCAATTTGAGTAATCTCCCCTTCAGTTTGAAAAGGATATGCACTTTGAAAATCTCTTGCTATTTTTTGATAACCAAATTTTAAACTCGCCCCCCCATTTGTATAATTATAATCAGGACTTATATGAAAACGATCCATACTGGTTATGAGCTTAAAATTTGCATCCTCTAAGGGAAAGCTATTGTCGTAATCTGAATTAATTGAAGATCTGTCGTAACCTGATCGTAAATCGAATTTTACATTGGGTTTAAAACGCATGCTTGCCCCAATATTATAATGAGAAAAGGGATCTAACTCCGGACCGATAACTGCACTCATTCCGTTTGTTTCATGGCTAAAAGCGTAGGCTTTTGCACTGATTTTTCCTGCATCATAACTCAAATCCAAGCTATTTTTAAAGAGGTTTACATCAAAAGAACTGTCTTGATCCTGATCAGATCCAAAGCTGGATTGTAGATTCGCTCGAAATCCTGTTTCTGCTTTTTTAGTTTGAATCTGTATGACTCCTGTTGCCGCAGAACTCCCGTATAGAGTGCTTGAAGCACCTTTCATTATCTCAATAGATTCGATCTGATCCAAGCTTAAAAAGTTTAAATTAAAATCATTATCTATTCGCGAAGGATCTGAAATACGGACACCGTCGATTAGAATCAACACCTGTCTGTTTCTTCCAGATCTAAGAGAAATCGTTTTGTTTTGACCTGCGTAAGATTGGCTTCCAATAATTTCGATCCCTGCGTATTGGCGAACTAATTCGCTCAAACCCAATCCTTGGAATTTAGAAATTTCATCAGCATTGATTTTTACGATTGGTTTTCCAGATTGAGATCGTTTAAGTGGAAATCTGGAATCACTAATCACAACTTCCTGTAAGTTGGTAGTCTGAAGAGTTAAACTGTCAATGTTTGCCTGTTGTGCAAAAAGCCCTAAGCTGTTCACGGAAAGCAATAGGATGGAAACCCTCGATAAGTTGAATTTCATTTAATTTAAAATGTGTTTTCTTGATCCTATTCCCGAGATCGAAAACATTAAATATCTAAGGCAGGTCTCCTGACTTGCATTTTTAATTCGCCTTCCCATCGATAAACCGACAGTGGCTCTAGAAGAATTAAAGTGTCCCTTTGGGACCATGCACACAGTTGCGGGTACAGTTATGGATTTTAACCAAATTCCCTCTTCATCCTAAGTTAATAAGAACCTTTGAAACAAAATTAGAACTATTTAAGCAATTATGGGATAGAAAGTTTTTACTTTTTTAAATGAAAATTGAAGGACGGAGGTATAAAAAAGATCTCCTGCAAGGGCGTTGACAAAAAACGGGATGGCTAAAACAAAACAAGAAATAAATCCGGCCCATGTCAGCGGGTAATAAAAATACCAAACTCCTAAGTTGCTCAACACAAAGAACACACTAGAGCCCAAAATAACATTGGTAAATGAAAGGGATTTCATGTAGAAGCTCATTACTGAAATCAGAATAAAAGAGAGGTAAATGACAGGAACTAGGTCGTGTAAACCTATAAAAAGGTCAGATAAAAACATGGCAATCAAGGGGATAAATAGTGCCAATCGTTTGTTGGCAAAGTGAAATCCAGAAAAGAGTGCAATACTTGTAATTGGAGCAAAATTTGGTGGGTGTGGTAACAAACGCGTTAGTATCGCGATTATTATCAGTCCAAAAACAGCTTTCATTTATATCCTATGCATTTTCATACAGTGTTTGATGTAAAACTAAATAAAATCTATTACTTGGTCAAATACATTTTACGCCTAGCATACAAATCGTAAAAAGCATCATCTTTTAAATCTTCAATAAATAAGATACTTTCACCTGTACTTTTCATCTCTGGCCCCAGCTGTTTGTTCACATTAGGGAATTTATTAAATGAAAATACAGGTTGCTTGATCGCATAACCTTCCAACTGAGGATTGAATGTAAAATCTGTTACTTTTTTCTCCCCTAACATAACTTTGGTTGCGTAGTTCACATAAGGTTCATTGTATGCTTTCGCTATAAAAGGCACTGTTCTAGAAGCACGAGGGTTTGCTTCAATGACAAAAACTTTATCATCTTTCACAGCATATTGAATATTGATTAACCCTTCAGTATTAAGTGCAAGTGCAATTTTTTTGGTATGGTCTTTAATTTGTTGAAGAACAAACTGCCCTAAGTTAAATGCGGGCAAGGTTGCATTTGAGTCTCCAGAGTGAATACCACAGGGCTCAATATGCTCCATAATCCCAATGATGTAAATATTTTCACCGTCACAAATAGCATCTGCCTCACATTCAATTGCACCATCTAAATAATGATCTAAAAGGAGTTTGTTATTTGGAATCTTTTGAAGTAAATCAACTACATGAGCTTCCAAGTCTTCCTTATTAATGACGATTTTCATTCCTTGTCCTCCCAAAACATAGGAAGGTCTTACCAAAATTGGGAAATCAAGCTCATCTGCAAGTTCAAGTGCTTCATCTGCAGTTTGAGCTACCCCAAATTCTGGGTAAGGAATATCGTTGTCTTTTAAAAGCGTTGAAAAGCTTCCGCGATCTTCGGCTAAATCCAACGATTGGTAACTCGTTCCAATGATTTTTATCCCGTAACGATCCAGTTTTTCGGCTAACTTTAGCGCTGTTTGTCCACCTAATTGCACTATTACACCCTCGGGATTCTCATGCTTAATGATATCAAAAATATGTTCCCAAAAAATAGGCTCAAAATAGAGTTTATCGGCTACATCAAAGTCTGTTGATACGGTCTCTGGATTACAATTAATCATGATAGTTTCATAATCACATTCGCTAGCTGCCAGCACCCCGTGAACACAACAATAATCAAATTCAATACCTTGTCCAATTCTATTGGGGCCTGAGCCTAGAACAATGATCTTTTTACGATCAGTTACCTTACTTTCGTTATCGAAATAAGGTTCTCCATCTTTTTTCTGGATTTTAGCTTCAAAAGTGGAATAATAATAAGGCGTCTGAGCCTCAAATTCAGCAGCACAAGTATCTACTAGTTTATATACCCTTTGGATTCCTAGTTCTGTTCGCTTTTTATAAACCTCACTTTCCAAACACCTCAGCATATGGGCCACCTGCCTATCTGCAAATCCTTTTTGCTTAGCTTCGAGTAATAGCGCTTGGTCAATAGTATTGATGTCAAAATTTGAAATCTCTTTTTCTAAAAAATGTAATTCTTCATATTGCCTTAAGAACCACATATCAATTTTTGTGATTTCATGGATTCGTTTTAGAGGAATTCCCATTTGGATAGCATCGTAAATGACAAATACACGATCCCAACTTGCATGAGTAAGTTTCTGAATGATTTGATCGTATTCTTTCAATCCTTTACCATCAGCTCCTAGACCATTTCTTTTTACTTCTAAAGACTGCGTAGCTTTGTGTAAGGCTTCTTGAAACGAACGGCCAATACCCATTACTTCTCCTACAGCCTTCATCTGCAAACCTAGAGTTCTATCTGAGCCTTCAAATTTATCAAAATTCCATCGTGGAATTTTAACGATGACATAATCTAGAGTGGGTTCAAATAAAGCAGAAGTAGATTTAGTAATTTGATTGTCTAACTCATCCAGACTGTAACCAATTGCCAATTTAGAAGCTATTTTTGCAATTGGGTAACCCGTAGCTTTACTTGCAAGGGCAGAAGAACGTGAAACACGAGGATTGATCTCAATAGCAATAATGTCCTCTTTTTCATCTGGACTTACTGCAAATTGAACATTACAACCTCCAGCAAAATCCCCAATGCTACGCATCATCTTAATGGCCATATCACGCATTTTCTGAAACGTGGTGTCTGATAATGTCATCGCAGGAGCTACGGTGATGGAATCACCTGTATGAATTCCCATTGGATCCATATTTTCGATCGAACAGATGATTACAACATTATCATTGTTATCTCTTAATAATTCTAACTCGTATTCTTTCCACCCCATCATGGCCTTATCAATCATGACCTCGTGTATGGGTGAGATTTCGAGTCCACGTCGCATTAACTCATCAAAGTCTTTTTCGTCATAAACAATGGCTGCGCCAGCACCACCGAGGGTATAGGAAGCGCGAATACAAAGTGGAAAACCAAATTCTTGAGCAATTTCT
>CAZOWC010000094.1:0-4729 GCA_964583375.1 uncultured Flavobacteriaceae bacterium | reverse complement strand
ACCACTTCATCCCCTAGGTTTACCTCTGTCTTTTTGAGTCGGTCTGCATTAGGATGTTGTTCGCAGTTCAATACTTCTCCCACGACTACACCTTTAAGACCACCTTTGATGCTTTCAAACTTTTCAATGCCTTCAACTTCAAGCCCAAGGTCTGTAAGCATCACACTAATTTCTTCTTTGGGAAGATTTACTCTTATAAATTGTTGTAACCAGTTATGAGATATTTTCAAGAAAAATAATTTAGAACTTTATTGATGCAAATATAAGAATCTATCCTGCCATTTTTAGCTTATGAAATTCCAAATATTGGAATCGAATTTTAAAGCAGAAAGCGTTCTTTTAATACACTGATGATCAGCATCTTTCAGTGAAGCATCCTCTTTTAAGATTCGTAAAGCCTGATCTCGAGCTACTTTGAGTAAGGCTTGATCTTGGATCAAATCTGCTATTTTGAATTGTAGAATCCCACTTTGCTGGGTACCCATAATGTTTCCAGGGCCTCTTAATTTTAGATCTACTTCAGCAATTTTAAAACCGTCATTACTTTTGGTCATGGTCTCAATACGCGTTTGTGCTTCTCTGGAGAGTTTGGAACCAGTCATCAAAATACAATAACTTTGATCAGCACCTCTTCCCACTCGTCCTCGAAGCTGATGGAGTTGGGAGAGACCAAAGCGCTCTGCACTTTCTACAATCATCACTGAAGCATTAGACACGTTGACTCCAACTTCAATTACGGTAGTGGCTACCATGATTTGTGTTTTTCCTTGGACAAAGCGCTCCATTTCATAAGCTTTATCCTCTGATTTCATCTGACCGTGTAAAATACTGATTTGATAATCTGGACTGGGAAAGCTTCGCGACAAACTTTCGTATCCATCCATCAAATCCTTATAATCCAACTTTGAAGATTCTTGAATCAACGGATAAACAATGTAGACTTGACGTCCTAGGGCAATTTGTTCTCTGAGAAAGGCAAAGACTTTCAATCTATTAGCATCTGTACGGTGCAAGGTTTTGACTATTTTCCTTCCAGGTGGGAGTTCGTCAATAACTGATAAATCCAGATCGCCATAAACACTCATAGCAAGTGTTCGTGGTATGGGTGTTGCAGTCATTACCAGCACATGTGGAGGCATTTCATTTTTTTGCCAAAGTTTGGCGCGTTGGGCAACTCCAAAGCGGTGCTGTTCGTCTATGATTGCCAAGCCCAATTGTTTAAACTGAACCGTATATTCAAACACGGCATGGGTACCAATTAAAATATTCAATTCACCATTTTGCAGACCCTGATGAATGGATTCTCGCTCTTTTTTGGGGGTACTCCCAGTCAATAGCGCAACATTTAAGTTTATTTTTTTTAACTGATCAGACAATGATTGGTAATGTTGTTGGGCTAAAATCTCAGTTGGGGCTACAAGACAAGCCTGATAATTGTTGTCTATTGCAATAAGCATAAGAAGTAAAGCGACGATGGTTTTTCCTGAGCCTACATCTCCTTGTAACAAGCGATTCATTTGTCTACCCGTACCCATATCTAAACGTATTTCTTTGATTACTCGCTTCTGAGCTTCGGTCAGTTCTAAAGCAAGATGATCTGTAAAGAAATTATTAAAATTCGATCCTACCTTTTCAAAGAGATGACCTTTGATTTTTTGTTTGCGCTGCACGTTTTTGAGAACCAGTTGCATTTGCATATAAAAAAACTCTTCAAATTTTAACCGCATCTGTGCACGTGTAAGCATGTGCTGGTCGTCAGGGAAGTGAATTTGCCGTAGTGCTTGATTCTTTGAGATCAATTTATACTGATTTAACAAAGTTTTTGGTAAGGTTTCTGAAAATACCTGACTCTGAGTTTGCACTAATTGTACTACCATTTTTTGTATCACCTTTTGAGAAACCCCTTTATTGATTAATTTTTCTGTGGAAGGGTAGATGGGATAGAATGAGATTTTTATATTTTTCTTAAAATTCTGTTCGAGTTCTAGTTCGGGATGTGGCATACTTGCTTTTCCTTTAAACCAATTTAATCGCCCAAAAATGACATACTCTTGATTGATTTTAAGCTGGTCTCGAATCCATTGATGACCCCGAAACCATACTAATTCCATTTGCCCTGTATCGTCTTTAAAATTAGCGACCATACGTTTTCCTCTTTTTTGCTGAACAAAGGATATGGAAGTAATTCTCCCTTTGATTTGAATTTCTGCATTGTTTTGAGGAAGTTCATCGATGGGGTAGAAACGACTTCTGTCTACATAGCGGTTCGGAAAAAAATGCAGCAGGTCTTGGTAGGTTCTCAATTGCAGTTCTTCTTTTAGCAAACGCGCACGCTCAGGGCCTACTCCCTTTAAATAAACCAGTGCGGTTTGCATTGCATCCATATTATTTCTTAATTTTAGGTAGTTGAGTCAATGTGTAAATTTAATTAGTAAACCCGAATATTAGGACATGCGTGCATTGGTTATTTCAATAGGAGGAAGCAAAGGAGCCTTTGCAGGAGTAATTACATAGTAATTATTGGAAGAAGAAAAACAGTCCTATGATTTGTTGTTGGTGACTTCGACTGGAAGCTTCCTAATTTCTCACCTCGCTTTGGAAAAAGTAGAAACCATAATAGAAGCATTTACCCAAGTCAATCAATCCAACATCTTTGCTAATAAACTTTTTTTGGCGGTTAACAAAAACGAATTTGAGCGGATTAGCTTGTTTGATTTAAAGCGTTGCTCCCTGGATAATATATCTTTTACCGTCGACTGATCTTTTAGTTTTGATGCAGTGTAATGCCCCGTGGAGTCATTTCTATTACAAATGTAAAAGAGTAGACATGTACTTCTTTCAATACTTACAGCCGTAATATCAAACCCTGTGGCAGCACAAGAAAAAAGAAACTTAAAAGGAGTAATGATTTCACTTTTGGGGCTTTAAAAATATTGCTTTAATGAAACTAAAACTTATTTATAGCAATCAGATCTTTTGTTTTTTTAATAAGGGCAAAAAAAATCCATTCACTAGAGAAATGGATTTTTGATAAAAAGTTGGACTACTTTATTTCGACTTTAAAAAATCTAAAGCTAGATATGACAAAGCTTTTACTCCGAGTTTCATGCTGGCATCGTCCACGATGAAAGAAGGCGTGTGGTGGGAGGGTGCTTCACTTTCCTTCATATCTAAGGGAGTACCACCTAAGAAAAAGAATAGTCCTGGAACCTCATTTTGGAAGTACGAAAAATCTTCTGCGCCTGTAATCGCATTAATTTCATAAACATTTTCCTTTCCAGCAACACGCTCTAAGGTCGGGATCATTTTTTCGGTTAGGGCTTCATTATTAAAAGTAATGTCAGCACCATCTTGAATTTCTACTGTAGCTTCTGCGCGGTAGGTTTTTGCTATATCAGGAACCATTTCTAGCATTCGATTACGAATAAATTCTTTCATGTCTTTATTTAAGGTTCTAATGGTTCCAATCATCTCCAAACTTTCAGGAATGATATTAAAACGAATACCAGAATGTATTGATCCTACAGAGATAACTGCTCCTTCTTTTGTCAATTCTGATTCTCTACTGATTAAGGTTTGAAGCCCATTGATAATTTGCGCGCTAGTGACGATGGGATCCACACTTTGCCAAGGGGTTGAACCGTGTGCTTGTTTTCCCTTGATCTTAATGACAAAACGCTGAGAGGCAGCCATCATCCCTCCCGGTTTGTAAGTAATTTTCCCTACATGTGTTCCTGAATTGATGTGCAATCCAAAAATGGCATCCACCTTAGGGTTTTCAAGCACTCCTTCTTTTACCATTAACTTAGCACCACCTTTTTCTCCTGGTGGCGGTCCTTCCTCAGCCGGTTGGAAGATAAACTTAACCGTTCCTGGAAAATTTCTGTTTTTGGACAATACCTCTGCTACCCCCATCAATATCGCAACATGAGTGTCGTGACCACAGGCATGCATCACTCCGGTCTCTTGCCCGTTAAAAACTGAGGTAACTTCTGATTTATAAGATAGGTTATTGCGTTCGACAACAGGAAGCGCATCCATATCAGCTCTTAAGGCAACGACTTTTCCACTTTTTTTTCCTTTTAAAATTCCGACTACCCCAGTATGTGCAACACCCATTTGAACTTCTATCCCAAGTGATTTTAGGTGAGCTGCTACATATTCCGCTGTCTTAAATTCGCGATTTGACAACTCTGGATATTGATGGATATGGTGACGCCAATTGATGACTCTTGATTCTATCTGATCGAAGTCAGCTGGATTTATTTGTGAATGGAGTAGTAAACAGCTTGCTAAAAAGCCTAGGATTAAAAATTGATTGGTTCTTTTCAAGATGTTTTTTTTCTAAATATAGATGTTTATAATTAATTTTTGATTTCGAGGCAGAAAAATAGATATTCCCTACTTTTAAACAATCTATGAAAAACATTCTTGAAGCCTATTTAGATTCTTTAAACGAAGCCCAAAAGGCCCCAGTACTTCATAAAGACGGACCTTTAATTGTTATTGCAGGTGCAGGCTCGGGAAAAACCAGAGTGTTGACATATCGTATTGCTCACCTTATGGCATCCGGAGTGGATTCTTTTTCAATTTTAGCCTTGACCTTTACAAATAAGGCAGCACGCGAAATGAAGGGTAGAATTGCGGATTTGGTAGGTGAAAGTGAAGCAAAAAACTTGTGGATGGGAACATTTCACTCTGTTTTTGCCCGAATCTTAAGACATGAAGC
>CAZOWC010000093.1:0-4729 GCA_964583375.1 uncultured Flavobacteriaceae bacterium | reverse complement strand
ACCTTGACTGTTCAACCTTTGGAAAAAAACCTTTTAGCTGATATTGAAAAAGCAATTTTAATTGCTAATTTAGGATTTAACCCAATGAACAATGGGGAGTCTGTCATCATCAACATCCCTCCCTTAACAGAGGAACGTCGTCGGGATTTAGCAAAGCTTGCCAAAGCGGAATCTGAAAATGCAAAAATCGTAATTCGAGCTGCCCGTAAAGATGCTAATGATGAAATCAAGAAGTCAGGGGCTTCAGATGATGTACAAAAAAACTATGAAATAGACATTCAATCGCTTACGGATGAATTCATTAAAAAAGTAGATGAAATCTTTAGTCTAAAAGAAAAAGAGATTTTAACGGTATAAATAAATTTACTTCTTATAGCTGCTGAGGCTTCATGAAAAAGAAAAAAGATTCGAATATTTGGGGCCTAATGGCTCGTCTTATTTTAAGAAATAGGTTTATCCTTCTCGCTACCATAGTCGGTATGACGTTTTTTTGGGCAACCCAGTGGAAGTACATGCAATTCACCTTTACTGAAGCCAACTTACTCCCCGATAACCACCCCGAAAATATACTTTATAAAAATTTTACAGACACTTTTGGCGAGGAAGGAAACGTCATTGTAATTGCATTACAAGACAGTTTGTTTTTTACTTCTAAAAAAAGGAATGCCTGGAGATCTTTAAACAATAGTATACAGGAGTTTTCTGAGATTGATTTGGTCTTGTCAACCGACAACTTACAAGAATTGATTAAAGATGAAAAAAATGAAAAATTCATACTTCAAGAAGTTCCCTTGGCACAATCTGGAGACTCAGCTGCTTTATTAAAATTCAGAGAAAAATTATTTCTAGAACTTCCCTTTTACAATAATTTAATTTTTGATTCCGAAACTAATACCATCAGATCCGTGGTCTATATGGATCCTGAAATCGTCAATACTGCTAAACGCAAAGATTTTATTTTTGAAAAATTTATCCCCCTGATTACTTCTTTTGAAGAAGCAACATCCTCTGATGTTCACGTATCGGGCATGCCTTATATTCGAACGCTAAATGCTCAAAATATAGTTGATGAAATCGGACTCTTTGTTTTAGGAGCTACCCTGGTAACTTCCTTAATTTTCTTTTTGTTTTTTAGATCCTTTAGAGCCACCTTTATTTCACTATTTGTGGTAGCTATCGGAGTAATGTGGGCCTTTGGAATATTAGGGTGGCTGGGTTACGAAATCACCGTACTGACGGCTTTGATACCTCCTTTAACAATAGTTATAGGAGTGCCAAATTGTATTTTCCTGATCAATAAATACCAGCAAGAAATTGCCAAACATAAAAATCAGGCAAAGTCCTTACAACGGGTCATTATCAAAGTAGGAAACGCCACTTTGATGACCAACCTGACCACTGCCTCTGGATTTGCTACTTTTATATTGACCAACAGTAAAATTTTAAAAGAGTTTGGTGTGTTGGCATCCATCAATATCATTGCAATTTTTGCATTGTCATTACTCATCATCCCCATTACCTACAGTCTAATGCCTATCCCCAAGAAAAAACATCTCAAACATTTAAAAAACAAGTCGATTGATTTTTTTGTCAGTTGGATGGAGAACAAAGTCAGAAAAAAGCGGGTCAATGTCTACATCGTTTCACTGATTGGATTGATCATAGGGATTACTGGGATTTATCAAATAAAAATTTCTGGAAGTTTGATTGAAGACATGCCCAAATCTGCTGATTTTTTCGAAGACATCCGCTTTTTTGATCAAAACTTTAACGGTATTGTCCCGGTTGAGATTTGGATTGACAGCAAGCGGGAGAACGGAATCGTCAAACCTGCTACTCTGCAAAGGATGAATCGCTTGCAAGAAACCATTGAAGAGATTCCAGAACTTGCACCCCCTCTATCTGTCGTCAATGCTGTAAAATTTGCCAAACAAGCCTATTACAATGGCAATCCAAACTATTATGCATTGCCGACCTATCAAGAAAATAGTTTTATTTACCCTTATCTTAACAATGCAAAAGGCAACAATCAACTCATCACTGGCTATGTTGACTCTACAGGACAATACGGGAGAATTACAACTTATATGAAAGATACAGAAACGGAGCGAATGGAGCGTATCGAGGCTGACCTTCGCGAAGCCATGAAAAAAATCTTTCCAGAAAGAAGGTATGGTGCTGAAATGACTGGAAAGGCACTGCTCTTTTTAAAGGGTACAAAATACCTGATTAACAATTTGATACTTTCGCTTAGTCTCGCCATTTTACTTATAGCTCTTTTTATGGCTTTTCTTTTTCGCTCCTTTAAAATGATTATCATTTCATTGATTCCAAATCTACTTCCACTAATTATTACTGCAGGGGTGATGGGCTTTACAGGAATACCGCTCAAACCCTCCACTATATTGGTCTTCAGTATTGCATTTGGAATTTCCGTCGACGACACCATACATTTTTTAGCAAAATACCGCCAAGAATTAATATCAAACGGATGGAAAATTAATAAAGCCGTTTTTGCCTCGCTTAGAGAAACCGGGATCAGTATGTTATACACTTCTATAGTCTTGTTCTTCGGATTTTCGGTTTTCTTATCCTCAAATTTTGGAGGTACCCAAGCTCTAGGAGGACTTGTAGCGGTTACCCTTTTGATGGCAATGTTGGCAAACCTAGTACTACTCCCCTCTCTTCTCATCTCTCTAGAAGACACCATCAGTAATGAAAAGGTAATCAAAAAACCTAAAATTGAAATTTTGGATAGCTAAGAGTAAGGGTTCAACCCCATTATTTTTCTGAAATAAACTTATCTTTGCATCTCTTATAAACACTATTACAAATCATAAATTTGAAATTTATTTTGAATCGGTTTACAGCATCCAAAATGAAAGACCAAAAATAAAGGAATGAACGGAGAAAAGATTAAATCTATTTTACAATCAAAGCCGACAGGACAACAATGCAGCGCTCAGGGCTGGGTAAGAACCTTCCGTGCCAATCGGTTCATCGCATTTAATGACGGCTCAACTATAGAAAACCTTCAGTGTGTGGTAAACTTTGAACAGCTTGACGAAAGTGTGTTAAAACAAATTACTACTGGTACAGCACTTCAACTTCAGGGCACACTTGTTGAAAGCCAAGGAAGTGGACAACAGCTAGAGCTAAAGGTGAAAGAGATTACTGTTTTGGGTTCATCCGATCCAGAGAGTTACCCCATACAACCCAAAAAACACAGCTTAGAATTCCTCAGAGAAAAAGCACACTTGAGGGTACGAACTGCTACGTTTTCAGCCGTGATGCGTGTTCGTTCTGCTTTGTCATTTGCCATTCACCAATTTTTTCAAGACAAGGGTTTTTTTTATGTGAATACACCTATAGTTACTGGTAGTGACGCAGAGGGTGCAGGAGAAATGTTTAGAGTTTCAACTTTGGACCCTAAAAATCCTCCACTCAATGAGGAAGGAAATACAGACTTTAAACAAGATTTCTTCGGTAAGGAAACCAACTTAACTGTTTCAGGTCAACTGGAAGCCGAAGCTTACGCACTAGCTTTAGGTGACGTTTACACATTTGGACCTACATTTAGAGCTGAAAATTCTAATACGACTAGACATTTAGCTGAATTTTGGATGATAGAACCCGAAATGGCATTTTATGACCTTAATGATAACATGGATTTAGCTGAAAAATTTATTACTAGTGTTCTACGCAAAATATTAAAGACCTGCGAGAAAGATTTAAAGTTCTTAGATGAGCGCTTTGCTAAAGAAGAAAGCAGTAAACCACAACTTCAGCGAAGTTCCACGGGGCTGCTTGAAAAAATTGAATTTGTAGTTAACAATAATTTTAAAAGGCTTACTTACACCGAAGCTATTGAAATCTTAAAAAACTCTAAGCCCAATAAAAAGAAAAAATTTCAATATCCAGTCAATGAATGGGGTATTGATCTTCAAAGTGAGCACGAACGTTATTTAGTTGAAAAACACTTTAACTGTCCTGTAATTCTTTATGACTATCCTGCCAACATCAAAGCATTTTACATGCGAAGAAATGACGATGGTAAAACCGTAAGAGCCATGGATATTTTATTTCCAGGTATAGGTGAAATTGTAGGAGGTTCTCAGCGTGAAGAGCGTTTGGAGGTCCTGGAAAAACGAATTAAGGTAATGAATATTGATGTTGAAGAACTTAGGTGGTACCTTGATTTAAGAAGATTTGGAAGCGTACCTCATAGTGGCTTTGGACTTGGCTTTGAGCGTTTGGTTCAATTTACCACAGGTATGGGTAATATCAGAGATGTAATCCCTTTCCCTAGAACACCGCAAAACGCAGCCTTTTGATGATTAAAAAGTAAAATACATATCTTTATATCAATCATTAACCTATGCTAAAACAACAGCTCCAAATAAAGCTATCACAAAAGCTCTCCCCTCAGCAAATCAAATTGATGAAACTGATTCAACTTTCTACGCTTGATTTAGAGCAAAAGATCGAGGCTGAAATGGGAGAGAATCCGGCTTTAGAAAGTGGGGTTGAAGTTGTAAAATCAGACAATCAAGAAAATGATTTTGAAGAAAATACCAAGATTGAAACAGCTGAAATTGATATCGATCAATACTTGAGTGATGACGAAATTCCTTCATACCGACTTTACAGTAACAATTACAGTAGTGATGATGAAGAACGCACGGTTCCTCTTAGCGGAGAAATAAGTTTTCATCAAAGTCTGCTGCAA
>CAZOWC010000092.1:0-4751 GCA_964583375.1 uncultured Flavobacteriaceae bacterium | reverse complement strand
GTAAGTGGGCTCCCGATGGAGTAATGGATCCTAATGTTTACTTAGCATTGGTTACCATCCACGGAACGATCATGGTCTTTTTTGTATTAACAGCGGGATTAAGTGGTACGTTTAGTAACCTCTTAATTCCATTACAAATTGGAGCTCGAGATATGGCTTCAGGCTTGTTAAATATGATTTCGTTTTGGTTGTTTTTCCTTTCAAGTACTATTATGGTCATGTCTCTGTTTGTTGAAGCCGGACCGGCAGCAGCAGGTTGGACTATTTATCCTCCATTAAGCGCATTACCTCAGGCACAGCCTGGTTCGGGAACAGGAATGACATTGTGGTTAGTATCCATGGCTATTTTTATTGCTTCCTCGTTATTGGGCTCTTTAAATTATATAGTAACGGTTATTAACCTTAGAACTAAGGGAATGAGTATGACTCGACTGCCATTGACTATCTGGGCATTTTTTGTAACTGCCATTATTGGAGTGGTTTCTTTCCCAGTATTATTATCTGCTGCCTTGCTACTCATCATGGATCGAAGTTTTGGAACCTCTTTCTTTTTATCAGATATTTTTATTCAAGGAGAGGTGTTGCATTATCAAGGGGGTTCACCAGTGCTTTATGAACACCTCTTTTGGTTTCTAGGACACCCCGAAGTTTATATAGTCTTGTTGCCTGCTTTGGGAATCACTTCTGAAATTATTGCTACTAATGCGCGTAAACCAATATTTGGTTATCGTGCCATGGTGGCCTCAATCCTAGCAATTGCCTTTTTATCAACTATAGTATGGGGACACCATATGTTTATCTCAGGGATGAATCCATTTTTGGGCTCTGTATTTACATTTACAACTTTATTGATTGCTATTCCTTCTGCGGTTAAAGCTTTCAACTACATCACAACCCTATGGAAAGGGAACCTTCAATTGAATCCAGCCATGCTATTTTCAATAGGTTTGGTTTCAACTTTTATCACTGGAGGTTTAACTGGAATTATTTTAGGAGACAGTACTTTAGACATTAATGTTCACGACACGTACTTTGTGGTGGCTCACTTTCACTTAGTTATGGGAATATCTGCCCTATATGGATTGTTTGCAGGGGTATACCATTGGTTCCCTAAAATGTTTGGGCGTATGATGAATAAAAATCTAGGGTATGTCCACTTTTGGGTCACAGCTGTTTGTGCTTATGGAGTCTTTTTCCCAATGCACTTTATTGGAATGGCTGGTCTGCCGAGAAGATATTATACCAATACTGCATTCCCATACTTTGATGACCTTGCAGACATCAATATATTGATTACTGTATTTGCACTTATCGCAGGTGCAGCTCAAATTGTATTCTTGTATAATTTCATTCACAGTATGTTCTACGGTAAGAAAACCGTTCAAAATCCATGGAGATCGAACACCTTAGAGTGGACAGCGCCCGTTGAGCATTTCCACGGAAACTGGGAAGGAGAAATCCCTCATGTACACCGATGGGCATACGACTATTCAAAGCCAGGGCATGAAGAAGATTTTATTCCTCAGCATATCCCACTTAAAAAAGGAGAAGAAGAACTCCAACACTAAAACTAAACAATTGAATTAAACATGAAAACCCAACTGAAATGTTGGGTTTTTTATTTTTTAAAAATCACTTTAGGGTTTGTGTAGTTGTAATTCAAGCTTCTAAGAAAGTGGGTGAAATAAATGGTACAGATAAATTTGACCTTCTTATAATGATCCAAATGCGAAAGAGTACGGACAGTAGTGGGATTAGATAAATTATCTTGGTTTTAAAGTGAACATCAAACATGGATGGAAAAGTGCTTATTGAATTTTGGCAGTAATAACAATGAACCATTGGGGTATTATCCCTTTATTCGCAAGCTAGGATAATTTCAAAAAGGAGGATGGATAAATACTAAAGGAGAAAAATCAGAATTCTTGATCAGCAGGAACTTTTGCGAATATCTTCACGCTTCAGTTAATTAAATAACAAAAAACAAAGGAATTCATTTATCTTTGATTTGATGAACGAATACTTAGATCCTACCGACGACCAATTTTCTCCCGAGGAACAGGATATTGATCGTGCTTTAAGGCCTTTAAACTTTGATGATTTTGCCGGGCAGGATGCCATTCTTGAAAACCTTAAGATATTTGTTCAAGCAGCCAAACAGCGAGGCGAAGCTTTGGATCACACCTTATTTCACGGTCCTCCAGGTCTTGGGAAAACCACCTTGGCACATATTTTAGCAAACGAACTCGAAGTTGGAATAAAAATGACCTCAGGGCCTGTACTTGATAAACCAGGTGATTTAGCAGGTTTATTGACCAACCTTCAAGCTCAGGATATTTTATTCATCGATGAAATTCACCGTTTGAGTCCTATCGTAGAAGAATATCTTTATTCAGCCATGGAGGATTATAAAATTGATATTATGATTGAGTCTGGTCCTAATGCCAGAACCGTTCAAATTAATTTAGAACCATTTACCTTAGTAGGTGCCACTACTCGATCAGGTTTACTCACTGCTCCCATGCGCGCTCGATTTGGGATCAGCAATCGATTGCAGTATTATTCCACCGAATTATTATCAACCATAGTGACTAGAAGTGCAGAAATTCTAAATGTCCCTATTAATGAGAATGCAGCTATTGAAATTGCTGGAAGAAGCCGGGGGACGCCTCGAATTTCTAATGGCTTGTTAAGACGTGTTCGTGATTTTGCTCAAATCAAAGGTAACGGATCCATAGATATTAAAATTACTCAATTTGCGCTCCAAGCGCTCCAAGTTGACGCACACGGTCTAGACGAAATGGATAATAAAATTTTAACTACACTCATAGATAAATTTAAAGGAGGACCAGTAGGTATAACCACACTTGCTACTGCGGTATCTGAAAATTCCGAAACCATAGAAGAGGTTTATGAACCCTTTTTGATTCAGCAGGGATTTATTGTTCGAACCCCTCGGGGTAGAGAAGTAACTGCCCGAGCTTATAGTCATTTAGGCAGAATCAAAAATAATCAAGAAGGTTTATTTTAATGGCTTACTCATGAGTTTAAAATCAGAGGACACTGCCAAAATAAAATCAGCTGCTAAAACTTTAGGTTTTCTTTCTTGTGGAATATCAAAAGCAGATTTTTTAGAGGCTGAGGCTCCACTTTTAGAACAATGGCTCAACCATGGACATAATGGAAGTATGAGCTATATGGAGCGGCATTTTGATAAAAGATTGGATCCAAGGTTACTTGTTCCTGGCGCTAAAAGCGTGGTCTCTCTTTTGTTGAATTATCATACCAATAAAAAACAAACTGATACCAAAGCTCCCAAAATTTCGAGATATGCATATGGTACGGACTACCATTTTGTGATTAAAGAAAAGCTGAAAGAATTGATGCAAATTATTCACCGAGAAATAGGTGAAGTCAATGGACGTATTTTTGTGGATTCAGCTCCTGTAATGGATAAAGCTTGGGCTGCAAAAAGTGGTTTGGGCTGGCTTGGAAAAAACACCAATCTGATTTCAAAAAAAGTGGGTTCCTTTTTCTTTATTGCAGAATTGATCATTGATTTAGAATTAGACTATGACGCACCCATCACAGATCACTGTGGAAGTTGTAATGCTTGTATTGACGCTTGTCCTACAGACGCTTTACTTCAGCCCTATCAAATTGACGGGAGCAAATGTATATCCTATTTGACCATTGAACTTAAAGAAAATATTCCCACTGAGTTTAAAGGGCAAATGGATAATTGGATTTTTGGCTGTGATGCTTGTCAAACGGTATGCCCATGGAACCGATTTGCAAAGCCACATAACGAACCTGCTTTTGAGCCTCACGAGGAATTACTCAACCTAACTAATAGTGAGTGGCAAGAAATGACGACTTCAGTTTTTGACAAGGTATTTAAAAACAGTGCTGTAAAAAGAACAAAATTTGATGGTTTGAAAAGGAATATTAAGTTTATATCCTAAGAGTATTAGATTCTCTTGGAATGATTCTTCTCATGACTTTTTTATTTATCGTTGATAAAAAGTTGGAATACTATTTTCCCATGAGGTAGTCATTTAGCTGAAAGTTAAGTAGCTTTTTTGGTTTCTAATACACGCTTAGTTTTTCCAGATCATTCATTCATCTAAAAATACTACTTTTGTCTTAGTTTCTCAAAATGTGAAAGTAGGAGAAGGTTAAAATGAGATTATTATAAACCCCTTATTGAACCAAAAGCGGATAGAAATGAATATGAAAATGAGAACGATCTTTTATGCGATTTTAATACTATTGCTTTTTTGCTGCTCAAGCGAAAAAAACACAGTTTATTTGAAAAAGGTTCAAGACCCTGAGCTTTTTCGAAATGCCATGCAAAACTTGACGGACATCGTAGTATATGACATTTTTTCACCACCAGTTGCCTCACGAGTATATCTCTACCCGATTGTTGCCGCCTATGAGATCATGGCATTGGGGTATCCAGATAAATACAATTCCTTAGTAGGTCAGGTCAAAGAACTGATGACAATTCCAGGAGCTAGTAATGATTATGTCAACCATCACTTGGCCTCATTATTTGCATTCAACACTGTGGGAAAGGCGTTGATATTTTCAGAAGATAAAATGGATAAATTTCAGGAGGGGTTTAAGGAAAAGTTAGATGAATTTGATGTTCCAAGTCGCGTTGTGAAGGCATCAAAAATTTATGCTGATGAAGTCGCTGCTTTTATTTTAGAATGGGCATCAAAAGATATGTACAATCAAACCAG
>CAZOWC010000091.1:2547-4758 GCA_964583375.1 uncultured Flavobacteriaceae bacterium | reverse complement strand
GCGGATTGTCTTTTACGATTTCCCATGAGTACTTTTATTTTTTGCCTTTATTTTTTGCTCCAGCATGTCCGCGGAAGTTTCTTGTTGGAGAAAATTCACCCAATTTATGACCTACCATATTTTCTGTAACGTAAACAGGAACAAATGTTTTCCCATTATGTACTCCAAAAGTTTGTCCTACAAAATCAGGAGTAATTAGAGAGGCGCGAGACCATGTTTTAATTACTGACTTTTTATTCTCTTCTACATTTTTCATCACTTTCTTTTCGAGGCTGTGATGAACAAAGGGTCCTTTTTTTAATGAACGAGCCATGCTATATTATTTTTTTCTACGTTCTATGATGAACTTGTTACTAGATTTCGTTTTGGATCGAGTACGGTATCCTTTAGCAGGAATTCCGTTTCGTGATCTTGGATGACCTCCAGAAGCACGTCCTTCACCACCACCCATGGGGTGGTCAACAGGGTTCATTGCAACAGGTCTTGTTCTCGGTCTTCTTCCCAACCATCTTGAGCGACCAGCTTTACCTGCTACTAACAACTGATGGTCAGAATTGGATACTACTCCAATGGCAGCCAAACAAGTAACCAGTACCATACGTGTTTCACCAGATGGCATTTTTACTGTGGCGAATTTACCCTCACGAGCCATCAATTGAGCAAATGCTCCGGCGCTTCTTGCTATAACAGCTCCTCTTCCAGGAACCAATTCAATACAGGAAATAATTGTTCCCAATGGAATTTCGGAAAGGTAAAGTGCATTTCCAACTTCAGGAGCTACTCCTTCACCAGAACTGATTTTCTGACCTACTTTTAATCCACTCTGAGCGACGATATAGCGTTTTTCAGCATCAGTATATTCTACAAGAGCGATGAATGCAGATCTATTTGGATCATATTCAATACTTTTTACCTCTGCTTCAACCCCAAATTTATTTCTTTTGAAGTCAATGATGCGGTAACGCTTTTTGTGACCACCACCTATATGGCGCGCAGTCATCTTTCCTTTGTTATTTCTTCCCCCAGTTCTTTTCTTAGGAGCCAACAAACTCTTTTCTGGTTTATCAGTTGTAAGGGCATCGAAGCCATTGACTACTGTAAAACGCTGCGCTGGAGTTATCGGTTTTAATTTTCTTACTGACATCTGGCGCTATTATAAATTACTATAAAAATCTATGGCATCTCCATCGGCTACCTGCACTATCGCTTTTTTGGTTGCGTTGGTTTTACCTTTTTGGATACCGGTTTTAGTGTAACGCATTTTACGTTCGGGTCCACTGTTTAGTGTACGAACTTTTTCTACGCTTACTCCATAAGCGGCCTCAACTGCTTTTTTAATCTCAACTTTGTTAGCCTTTGGGTGTACTAAAAAAGTATATCGGTTGTGGAGCTCACTCCCTAAAGTGGCTTTTTCAGTGATGATAGGTTTTATTAATATACTCATTATGATCTATTCAAAATTGATTCTAGTCCTGCAATAGCACCTTCACAAAAGACCAAACTATTGGCGTTTGAAATGTTGTAAGTATTTAATTCTGAGTTAATTACAACTTTAGAATTTTTTAAATTACGAGACGACAAATATACATTTTTATTCAAATCTCCCAACACTAAGACGCTTTTTTTCTCCGCTAACCCAAGGGCTGCGAGCATTTGCAGGTAATTTTTTGTTTTAGGAGCATCCCATTGAATATCTTCCAAAACAACAATAGATTTCTGTTTTGCTTTGATACTCAAGGCAGATTTTCTCGCTAAACGCTTAACCTTTTTGTTGACTTTTTGACTGTAATCTCTAGGGGTTGGTCCAAATACACGACCTCCACCTTTAAACAATGGGTTTTTGATGCTTCCCGCACGGGCAGTACCAGTTCCTTTTTGTTTTTTTATTTTTCGAGTACTACCGACTATTTCAGCACGCTCCTTGGATTTGTGTGTTCCTTGACGCTTGTTTGCTAAATGTTGCTTGACATCTAGATAGATCGCGTGGTCATTTGGTTCTATACCAAAGACCGCTTTATCTAGCTTAACCTTTCTGCCGGTCTCTTTTCCTTCTATGTTGAGTACGTTTACTTCCATTATTTCTGAACTGTTACGTATGCGTTTTTGTGACCAGGTACACATCCTTTGACAACAAGGAGGTTTTTTTCAGGTACTACTTTAATGACTCTTAGGTTTTGAACTTTTACTTTTTCGCTGCCCATTTGACCTGCC
>CAZOWC010000091.1:0-2537 GCA_964583375.1 uncultured Flavobacteriaceae bacterium | reverse complement strand
GGTAAGAGGCTGCACCAATAGAACCCGGTGCTCTTAGACGGTTGTGCTGACCGTGAGTGGCTTGACCAACTCCTGCAAAACCGTGTCGTTTTACTACCCCTTGGAATCCTTTTCCTTTAGAGGTACCCGATACGTCTACAAATTCACCTTCTTCAAAGTGAGTAACCGTAATGGTGTCTCCTAAATTTAATTCTTCTTCAAAATTCTGGAATTCGACAAGCTTTCTTTTGGGAGCTGTTTTGGCTTTTTTAAAGTGCCCTTGGGCAGCCTTACTGACTCCTTTTGCCTTGTCATCGAAACCCAGTTGAAGTGCTTCATACCCGTCAACCTCTTTGGTTCTGACTTGGGTAACCACGCATGGACCCATCTCAAGAACTGTACAAGGAATGTTCTTTCCATTTTCGTCAAAGAGACTGGTCATACCGATTTTTTTTCCTATTAACCCAGACATTGTTATTCTATATTAATTGTTTTGTTAAATTCTTATTATACTTTGATCTCTACCTCTACTCCACTAGGCAATTCCAACTTCATCAACGCATCAATGGTTTTAGAAGAAGAACTGTAAATATCTAACAAGCGCTTATAAGAACACAATTTGAATTGCTCTCTTGATTTCTTATTTACGTGGGGAGAACGCAAAACGGTAAAAATCTTTTTGTGTGTTGGAAGAGGGATAGGGCCCGTAACCACTGCACCAGTAGTTTTTACTGTCTTTACGATTTTATCAGCCGACTTATCTACTAGATTGTGATCGTATGATTTTAATTTAATTCTAATTTTTTGGCTCATGCGATTATATTTATGCTTTATTACCGTTTACTTCTGCAATGACACTTTCGGAAATATTAGAAGGTGTTTCTGCATAGTGTGAAAATTCCATTGTAGAAGTAGCGCGTCCTGAAGAAAGTGTTCTCAATGAAGTCACGTATCCAAACATTTCAGAAAGCGGCACTTCAGCTTTAACAACCTTAGATCCAGCTCTATCATCCATAGAATTAACCTGACCTCTTCGTCGATTTAAATCACCAACGATATCACCCATATTTTCTTCAGGGGTCAATACCTCAAGTTTCATGATGGGCTCCATAATTACAGCTCTAGCTGCTTTAGCAGATTCTTTGAATCCAAGTTTAGCTGCCAATTCAAAAGATAAGGAATCTGAATCCACAGGGTGGAAAGAACCGTCTTTTAAGACGATTTTCATTGCGTCAACCTCAAATCCTGCTAAAGGGCCATTCTTCATGGAGTCTTTAAAACCTTTTTCAACTGAAGGAATGTATTCTTTAGGAATGTTACCACCTTTAATTTCGTTGACAAACTCCAGTCCAGTTTTTCCTTCTTCAGCTGGTTCGATTTCAAAAACTATATCAGCAAATTTTCCACGACCACCTGTTTGTTTTTTGTAAACCTCTCGGTGTTTTGCTGAAGCTGTTAAAGCCTCTTTGTACTCTACCTGAGGTTGTCCTTGGTTGACTTCAACTTTAAACTCGCGACGCAAACGGTCTACGATAATATCTAGGTGAAGCTCTCCCATACCAGAGATAATAGTTTGGCCTGAAGCTTCATCTGTTTTCACCTGGAAGGTTGGATCTTCTTCTGCTAATTTAGCTAAAGACATCCCAAGTTTATCCACATCGGCTTTTGTCTTGGGCTCAACAGCAATACCGATTACAGGATCAGGGAAATCCATACTCTCGAGGATGATAGGTGATTTTTCAGCCGATAGGGTATCCCCTGTTTTAATGTCTTTAAAACCTACAGCTGCACCGATATCTCCTGCTTAAATAAAGTCGATTGAGTTCTGTTTATTAGAATGCATCTGATAAATTCTCGATATACGCTCCTTGTTTCCTGAACGGTTGTTCAAAACATAAGAACCCGCATCTAATCTACCAGAGTAGGCGCGGAAGAAAGCTAAACGTCCCACGAAAGGATCAGTAGCAATTTTGAATGCAAGAGCAGAAAACGGCTCACTAACTGTTGGTTTACGAGAGATTTCTTCTCCACTGTCTGGATCAGTACCTACGATCGCTTCTTTATCTTCTGGAGAGGGTAAGTAACGACATACAGCATCCAATAAGAATTGAACTCCTTTGTTTTTAAAAGAAGAACCACAAATCATTGGAATGATACTCATGTCTTGAGTAGCTGCTCGCAGTGCATTATGTATTTCATCGGGACTTATAGAATCAGCATCTTCAAAAAACTTTTCTAAAAGTTCTTCGTCGTATTCTGCTACTGCCTCAATTAATTCGGATCTGTGTTTTTCAACATCAGCCTTCATGTCTTCGGGAATTGGAATCTCATCAAATGTAGATCCGAAATTTTCATCATGCCAAACGATTGCTTTGTTTGTTACCAAGTCAACGATACCTCTAAAGTCTTCTTCTTCTCCAATATTGAGAACAATCGGTACTGCGTTAGATTTAAGCATTTCACGAACCTGAGTGCTCACATTTAAAAAGTTTGCTCCCTGACGGTCCATCTTATTTACAAATCCAATTCTAGGCACATTGTAATTATTTGCAAGTCTC
>CAZOWC010000090.1:0-4841 GCA_964583375.1 uncultured Flavobacteriaceae bacterium | reverse complement strand
ACCCTCTCCTTAAAAGGGAGATGCTCTACCAACTGAGCTACCGAATCTTTTGAGGCTGCAAATATAATTATCAAATATGTATTTATCCTCTTGATTTACTATAAATTTACAACCAGTAAATAAAAAAATGGATTCAGCTAAAATTATACTTGTCGGATACATGGGGAGTGGCAAAAGTGCAATTGGCAACAAGCTTGGTAAATCACTTGACATTCAGTTTATTGATTTAGACGATTATATCGAATCCACTGAAGGTAAAGCCATTTCAAAAATTTTTGAAACCAAAGGTGAAATATATTTTAGAGTAGTTGAGCGGAAGTGTTTAGAGAAACTGATGCAAAAATCTAAATCCTTGGTAATTTCTTTAGGCGGAGGGACACCTTGTTATTATGACAACATGGACTACATCCTTAATTTCCAAAATACTACATGCATTTATCTCAGTGCGAATGTCAACACCCTTAGCCATCGATTGCTTAATGAAAAAGATAGTAGGCCGATGATTGCTCATTTAAATGATTTGGACGAAACCAAAGAATTTATAGGGAAACATTTGTTTGAACGCAATCCTTTTTATCAAAAAGCTCAATACCAAATCAATATTGACGACAAAATTATAGATGAGTTGATAAAAGAAATAAAAGTTGTTTTAGCGTAAGTATATTCCACTTTTTGACCCATCTAAGATTACACTGACGTGTTCATTGGTGGATGTCGACAGTGATATGCCTTTAAAATCAGCTTTTATGGGAAATTTTTTGTGATTTCTATTTACAATTACAGCAGTTTTAATCTGTTTTACTGGAATTTGAAGAAAGTATTGTACCGCATAAATAAGCGTACTCCCCGTATTGAGCACGTCATCTACGATTACAATAGATTTGTTCTCAAGCTCATTTAAGGGCAGTTCACAACTCGCTCCATTAATTGGGCTTTCTTTATTGATAGAAAGGGTAGCGTATTCAATTTTAAGAGTGCTAAAACCTTCCAATGCTTTACCAAAACTTAGTGCTAGATCGCTTCCTCTTTGAGCAACACCAACAAGTATAAGCTCTTTCTCATCCAGGTTATTTTCATAGATTTGATAAGCTATTCTACGAATACTGGATTGAAGCTGTGAAGCTGTTCTAATTTTATCTCCTTGTACGGCCATAGTTTGAATTTACTTAAATGATTTGATCTTCACTTTGTTCATCTTCGTTCAAATTGTCCAAATCTCTACGTTCTTTTTTTGTTGGACGCCCCGTTCCCTGATCTCTTTTCCCTTGAAAAGTCAATCGTTGTAGTTGGTCACGTTCAGCATCTCCAGCATCAATTTTTTCAACGCAATACAGTCCTACAAGTTTTGCGCCCACTCTACTTTTAGGAAGTGAAATGACCTCTAGATGATGCCACACCTGATCTTTACGCACTTTTATACGATCCGAAGGCAAAATTTCACGAGAGGGTTTAACCGACTGCTCGTTTACAATCACCTGAGCTTTTTTACAAGCATTTGTAGCAATATTTCTAGACCTAAAAAGTCGAATACACCATAAGTATTGATCAATTCGCACGATTAAAACTTAGTTGAGATTATAAACAAAAATAAAGTAAAATTGTATCTTACAGCGCCAAAAATTAACGATCTTGAAAAATATTCTAGTCATTGCTTTAACAATCATAAGTTTCCTTTCATCTTGTAAAAAGGAAGATACCGTAGAACCATTGCGTGATGTTCAAGAACAATCCATTACAGACAATCAGAGCATAGAAGATTTTCTATCATCTCATTTTTACAATTATGATGACTTTTCTGACCCTGATTACGATGGGGGTATTGTATTTGATACTTTACATATCGACAATACCTCAAAAACCCCTTTGATTAATCAAGTAAGAAAAGAAGTCATCAGTGTAATAACAGCAGATGGGACTTTTGTCGATCATAATCTTTATTATTTAATTGCACGTGAGGGAACGGGGATAAGTCCAGCTACAGTTGACTCAACCTACCTTTCTTATGAAGGATTGCTTTTAGATAAAAGTGTTTTTGATTCATCGAGTACACCAGTATGGTTTGATTTAACTTCAGTCGTACGTGGTTTTAGAGAAGGTGCACACAAAATTAAATCAGGAGATTTTAAAGTTAATGATGACAACACTGTTGATTTTTTCGGCTATGGACAAGGTGCATTATTTTTCCCTTCTGGTCTTGGATATTTTAGTAGGACTGCAGGTGCTGTACCGGCATATGCTCCACTCATATTTAAAATCAATTTGTATGGAGTAAACCAAACTGATCATGACGGTGACGGCATACTTTCAGCTAATGAATTTGACAATGATGGTGATGGAGTACCAGACGATACAGACGAAGATGGAATTCCAGATTATTTAGACGCCGACTAAAAGCAATCTTTTATTTTCGCTTTATAACTTCTCTTACTTTTTGAATTATAGCACTTTTATTCAATCCGTATTTTTTCATTAGTTGTACTGGTGTTCCAGATTCTCCAAAGCAATCTTGAGTTGCTACAAATTCTAAGGGGGTAGGATGGTTTCTCGACAACATACCAGCAATACTTTCTCCCATACCACCAAGGTAGTTGTGTTCTTCTGCTGTTACTATACAGCCTGTTTTTTGAACAGAGTTTAGAATTATTTCCGCATCCAAAGGCTTGATAGTATGAATATTAATCACTTCTGCTTTTATTCCTTCTGAGTTCAATTCTTCAGCAGCTTCTAAAGCCTCCCAAACTAAATGTCCAGTAGCAACGATAGTTACATCAGTACCTTCTTGAAGAATAATCCCCTTGCCAATTTCAAAACCGAGATCTGGTGTTGTAAAGTTAGGGACTTTTGGCCTACCAAATCGCAAATAAACTGGACCTTCAAAGTCGGCTATAGCTATGGTAGCAGCTCTAGTCTGATTGTAATCACATGGGTTTATTACTGTCATGCCAGGAAGCATTTTCATCAAACCAATATCCTCTAGAATTTGGTGGGTTGCGCCGTCTTCACCCAGAGTAACTCCAGCATGAGAAGCGCATATTTTTACATTTTTACCCGAGTAAGCTATCGACTGTCGGATTTGATCGTATACCCTTCCAGTAGAAAAATTGGCAAAGGTTCCAGTAAAAGGGATCTTACCCCCTATGGTCAATCCTGCGGCGATACCCATCATATTGGCTTCTGCAATCCCGATTTGAAAGAAGCGTTCAGGATTTTCATCAATAAATATTTGCATCTTTAATGACCCAATAAGGTCTGCACATAGGGCGACTACATCTGGACGGGTTCGTCCTAATTCTGTTAAACCATCTCCAAAACCCGAGCGGGTGTCATTACTTCCTTGATTGATATAAGCTGTCATCTTGATGTTTTAGTAGTCTCCTAAAGTTTCTTTGTTTTCTGATAAGGCAGTGGCCAATTGTTCGTCATTGGGTGCCTTTCCATGCCATGCATGGGTATGCATCATAAAACTCACTCCATTACCCATTTCTGTTTGCATCAATATAGCTACAGGTTTTTGCTTTCCTAACTTACTTTTCGCCACCTTAAGAGAAGCTATAATATATTTTAATGAATTCCCTTCAGCGAGCTCAATTACATCCCAGCCAAAAGCTTCAAACTTTTTACGTACATCTCCTAAACTGAGAACTTCTTCTGTAGTTCCGTCAATTTGCTTACCGTTTAAATCAACTGTTGCAATTAAATTATCAACTCCATTTCCGGCTGCATACATTAAAGCTTCCCAATTCTGACCCTCTTGAAGTTCACCATCTCCCATAAGGAGGTACACAGTTTTGGGATCTTTGTTTAATTTTTTTGAAAGTGCTGCACCAATGGCAACCGATAAGCCTTGTCCTAAAGAACCAGAAGCAATACGAACTCCTGGAAGACCTTCGTGTGTAGTAGGATGGCCTTGGAGTCGTGAATCAATCAACCTGAAGGTGTTTAATTCCTCAATAGGAAAGTAACCTCTCCGTGCCAGAGTGCTGTAAAAAACGGGGGAAATATGTCCGTTAGATAAGAAAAATAGATCCTCATTTTTTCCATCCATATCGAAAGCAGTGTCGAACTCCATAATTTCAAAATAAAGGGCTACAAAAAATTCAGCACATCCTAAGGAGCCTCCAGGGTGTCCTGAGTTTACCTTGTGAACCATTCGCAGAATATCCCTGCGAATTTGAAGGGTAGTATCCTCAAGGGAATTAATATCTGTCATTAATTAATATTTTTGGTAAAAGTAACCTTTCTAATCACCTTATCAAAAGGGAATTATTAGAACTTAATTAACAATTAAAAACAGCCTTAATTATTCTTGCAGAATAGTATCTTTGTTCTCAATGAAATTTGAACTCAAAAGCAAGGATAAGAACTCCAAAGCAAGAGCGGGTGTCATAACCACAGATCACGGTATAATAGAGACTCCTATTTTTATGCCAGTGGGCACTTCAGCTACAGTAAAAGGAGTTCATCAACGCGAACTAAAAAACGAAATCAAGCCTGATATCATTTTAGGAAATACCTATCATTTGTATCTACGCCCAGGCACTGAGCTGCTAAGGCAAGCTGGGGGATTACACGCGTTTATGGGTTGGGATAAGCCCATACTCACAGATTCTGGTGGATATCAAGTTTATTCTCTTTCAGCAAATAGAAAAATTAAAGAGGAAGGGGTTAAATTTAAATCGCATATAGATGGATCATATCACTTCTTTACCCCTGAGCGAGCAATAGAAATTCAACGTGCCATAGGTGCTGATATTATCATGGCCTTTGATGAGTGCGCACCTTACCCATGTGAGTACAATTATGCTAAAAGTTCAATGGAGCGAACGCACCGCTGGCTTAAA
>CAZOWC010000089.1:0-4978 GCA_964583375.1 uncultured Flavobacteriaceae bacterium | reverse complement strand
CCTTTAGGTGAATTAGTGCGAATCGATCTGTTTTGATTGGTAGAAATGGAATTGCTA
Organism: uncultured Flavobacteriaceae bacterium; assembly: GCA_964583375.1. GTDB lineage: Bacteria > Bacteroidota > Bacteroidia > Flavobacteriales > Flavobacteriaceae > MS024-2A. The sequence continues at coordinate 4,921 of CAZOWC010000089.1, read as the reverse complement.
CCATAAACGGGTCTTTTGGTGTTAGATCTTCCACTGAGTTTTGAATCAGGGTTAATGTTGTCCCTGCGGTTGGTTAGCATATAGACATTGCCAAGCGAATTTATACCTCGACCAACATTTAAACGATTAAGGCTGGGTACTTTAACATCAAGATTCTGAGTTTTTGCATTGCGCTCCTGTACTCTACTATTTGTTCTTCTTGAATCTTCATAATTTTTTTCGCCACGACCAGATTTAATACGCGCCACAGTAGAGGCATAGTCGCTTCCTTTGTGATAATCATGATGACCGTAACCTTGATCGCCCAATCTGTTCCAACGGTTCCATCTATTCCAACCTCCCCAAATATAGCCAGGGTAATAGCTAAAAGGATCGAAAAAGGGGTCATAGCTCCAAATACCTGTAAAACCTCTATAGCCGTAATAAGGATTCATAAAAGGGCTTCTAAAGCCACCATATCCAAAATGGAAGGGGTCGTTGTAGAAGTAGCCACTCCAAAACGGTGAAGCTCTAAAGGCGAAGCCTGAGAGTCCCCACATAAAGTTTGGACTTCTATTAATAATGACCACTTCTGTTTGAGATGTTTTTCCTCCCCAAGGAATTTGAGAAGACTCAACATAATTGTTTTCATCTGTATAATTCTGTTCAGATGTATAGTTGTCAGTATCTGTAAAAAAGATTTCATTTTCTGCTACAGTACTTGCTGCTGAATCTTTAAAATACTCTGAGTAATAGGAACTGTTATTTGAGTTTGTTCGCTGGGGTCTTACTGTTCTTTCTGTTCTCACCTGGGTCTTAGTGTTGTAGATCCCATCAGATGAAAAATAAGATGCACCTTGAAAACTACCACAACCAACTAAGGTTAGAGAAGCTGTTAAAGCAATAAACAAACCTTTAATTTTTTGGATGTTTGTTTGTGCATTCATGATCAATCTTTTTAGAGATGTGGTTCAAAAAGTTTAGCTTTGAACAACAAAGAATTTTAATAATCAAATATAGGCAAAATCTATGCCAAAAATTTATGGGAGCTAAATTAACTTCGAGAGAAAAAGACTATTCAAAGTGGTACAACGAAATTGTTGTCAATGCAGATTTAGCAGAAAATTCCGCTGTTCGCGGATGTATGATCATAAAACCTTACGGTTACGCCATTTGGGAAAAAATGCAAGCGGAATTGGATAAAATGTTTAAAGCTACAGGACATGAAAATGCCTATTTTCCCCTCTTTGTTCCTAAGAGCTTGTTTGAAGCAGAGGAAAAAAATGCGGAAGGTTTTGCAAAAGAATGTGCCGTAGTAACCCATTACAGATTGCAAAATGATGATGATAATCCAGGAAAGTTAAAAGTTGATCCCAAAGCAAAACTAGAGGAGGAGTTGGTTGTCCGTCCAACAAGTGAGGCAGTCATTTGGAATACTTATAAATCGTGGATTCAATCCTACAGGGATTTACCCATTTTAATTAATCAATGGGCAAATGTAGTTCGTTGGGAAATGCGAACGCGTTTGTTTTTGAGAACAGCAGAATTTTTATGGCAAGAAGGCCATACAGCTCATGCCACCAAAAACGAGGCTCTAGAGGAGACTGTGCTTATGAATCAAGTCTATGCAGACTTTCTTGAAAATTATATGGCTATCCCAGTAATTCAGGGGACTAAAACTGCCAGTGAGCGTTTTGCAGGTGCAGAAGAGACCTATTGTATTGAGGCATTAATGCAGGACGGAAAGGCTTTACAGGCAGGGACCTCTCACTTTTTGGGTCAAAATTTTGCAAAAGCTTTTGACGTTAAATACGCCACTGCCGAGGGAGGATTAGAATACGTTTGGGCAACATCATGGGGGGTTTCAACCCGTCTTATTGGGGCATTGATCATGACTCATAGTGACGATAATGGCTTAGTTTTACCACCCAATTTAGCACCAATCCAAGTTGTATTTGTTCCTATATACAGAGGAGAAGAACAACAAGCTAAAATCGCTGAGCTCATAGAGGGGATGAAAGCAGAACTAGAGCAAATGGGCGTTCGGGTTAAATTTGATAATAGAGATAAGTTTAAGCCAGGCTTTAAGTTTAACGAATATGAATTAAAGGGTGTTCCGTTAAGAGTTGCAATCGGCCCTAAGGATCTTGAAAAAGGTACTGTAGAAGTTGCTCGAAGAGACACGTTAAATAAAACTGAAGTGGATCAGAATAAACTGGTTGATTTTATAACCAACCAACTGGACATGATTCAAGGAGATTTGTTTCAAAAAGCAGTAGATTTTAGAAAAAATCATATCACAGAAGTCAACGATTTTGACGAGTTTAAGGCTGTTATTGAAGGAAAAGGAGGTTTTGTTTCTGCCCATTGGGATGGTACAGCAGAAACAGAAGAAGCCATAAAAAAAATAACTAAAGCGACCATTCGTTGCATCCCGTTGGAGGCTAAAGAAGAAGTGGGTGAATGTGTGTACTCTGGAAATCCATCGACGCAACGAGTTCTTTTTGCAAAAGCGTATTAGTAATTGTTTTAAGTAAGGGTTGTTTAATAACATTTTTACGTGTACATTTGCGCACGAAAAAATATGGCCCGTTCGTCTATCGGTTAGGACGCCAGGTTTTCATCCTGGAAAGAGGGGTTCGACTCCCCTACGGGCTACAAACTAAATTTAATTATGGCAAATCATAAATCTGCTCTAAAACGCATTCGATCAAACAACAAAAAAAGGCTACTAAATCGCTTCCAGCATAAGACTACTAGAAACGCGATTAAAAAGCTGAGAGAACTGACAAGTAAAAAAGAAGCGAATAAAATGTATCCTTCCGTAGTTTCTCTTATTGATAAATTAGCAAAGAAGAATATAATTCATGCTAACAAAGCAGCAAACCTAAAATCAAAGCTCGCAAATCACATTGCCTCCTTATAGTCGTAAAGATTAATAAATATAAAAAAGGCTCCTAATTACTTAGGGGCCTTTTTTATTTATAAAGATTAACTGCATTATGAATTCATAGAAATCAAGAATTCTTCATTGCTTTGTGTTCTTTGGAATCTATCGTTAATGAATTCCATAGCTTCAACGGGGTTCATGTCTGCCAAATACTTTCTCATGATCCACATTCTTTTAATGGTATTTTCATCCAATAGTAGGTCATCTCTTCTTGTGCTAGAAGACACTAAATCAATGGCTGGGAAAATACGTCGGTTCGCTATACGGCGATCCAATTGAAGCTCCATATTACCTGTTCCTTTAAATTCTTCGAAAATCACTTCGTCCATTTTAGATCCCGTTTCGGTTAAAGCAGTTGCGATGATAGAAAGTGATCCTCCGTTTTCAATATTTCGAGCGGCTCCGAAAAAACGTTTGGGTTTATGTAGAGCATTTGCATCGACACCCCCACTTAATATTTTACCAGAGGCTGGTTGGACGGTATTGTAAGCTCGGGCAAGGCGAGTGATAGAGTCTAACAGAATAACCACATCGTGACCACATTCTACTAAACGCTTCGCCTTTTCTAAAACGATGTTGGCAACTTTTACGTGTCGATCAGCTGGCTCATCAAATGTAGAAGCGACTACTTCACCATCCACATTTCGCTGCATATCAGTAACCTCCTCAGGACGTTCATCGATAAGAAGAATTAATTGATAAACTTCTGGATGATTAGCTGCAATTGCATTTGCAATATCTTTTAACAGCATGGTTTTACCAGTCTTGGGTTGTGATACAATCATTCCTCTTTGACCTTTTCCAATTGGTGAAAACAAGTCCATAATCCGAGTTGAGATCGTACTTTGCTTGTCCGCAAGGTTGAATTTTTCTTGGGGAAAAAGAGGGGTTAAATGTTCGAATGAAACCCGGTCACGAACGACTTTAGGATCTAGTCCATTAATTTTATCCACCTTAATTAAGGGGAAATATTTTTCTCCTTCTTTAGGTGGTCGAACAGAACCCAGGACTGTGTCCCCTGTTTTTAGTCCAAAAAGACGAATCTGAGACTGAGAGACATATACATCGTCTGGAGATGAAAGATAATTGTAATCCGAAGAGCGGAGAAATCCATACCCTTCTGACATCATTTCTAAAACACCTTCTGTTTCCACTATTCCATCAAATTCAAAGTCTGGTTGACGATATCTACTTTTATTGTCTTTGTTGTGATTATGGTCTTGACGGTTTTTGTTTTGGTTATCATTTCTTTTTTGAGCACCGTTTTTGTTGGGGTTATTGTTGTTTTGATGCTGTACTGATTTTTTTTGATTGGGGTAGTTGTTTTTTTGGTGATGTTGATTCTCTTTTTGGGGCTTTGGTTTTGATTTTTGTACTGGGAGCACCTTAATCGATATCTTTTTTTCCTCGGGAGGAGATGTTTCTTTAGGTTTTTCGCTTTTGGACTCTTCATCCGGTCTGGAGGCTATAAAATCAACTATTTGGTAAATAAGATCTAATTTTTTAAGACCTGTAATTCTTTTGATCCCAATTTTTTTTGCGATTTCCTGTAATTCAGGTAATTTCTTTGTTTTAAGAGTAGCTATTTCGTACATGAAGTTATTAGATTGTAGCTCTTAATCAGAAAGAATTCTTTCAAGAGCAGAAGTATTTTGTAGAAGAACAATATTACAAATTTTTAATTTAAAATAACTGGTTTTAAAAAAAACTTAATTTTGTCAAAAATCAAAAAATGATTCAACGTATTCAATCTTTGTATTTGCTTATTGCGTTTATAGTAGGAGTTATTGTTTTTAATCTATCAATCAACATTGAATTTGATGAGGGAATTAGTCAAGCTTACAGGGATAATTATGGCTTTTTAATCGCTCCAGTTTTACTGTTGCTGTCCTTATTTTTATTTAAAAAACGCTCATTACAGTCATTAGTGGTTTTAATCATCAGTATGCAACAATTGCTTCAAATTGGACTGCTACTGCCTAGTTTTGATCT
>CAZOWC010000088.1:0-5143 GCA_964583375.1 uncultured Flavobacteriaceae bacterium | reverse complement strand
TGAGTGGTCTTGATCTAATGCCCATTGAATAATATCAAACATATGAGCTCCCCAATCCGTTATCATTCCACCTCCAAAAGGTTTATAATCTCTCCACTGCCCCCAACGTTTATCTTCCAAAGGGCAAGCCAAGTCCATATGATATCCTCTATAAGGTGCTGGTCCAATCCATGCATCCCAATCAATAGTATCTGGGGTTTCTTGAGTCGGTAAATCACAGGCTTTATAGGGAGCTCCTACAGCAACTTTAATTTCCTTTATCTGTCCAATGTAGCCGTTCCGTATCAATTCTACTCCATGACGAAAACGTTCCCATGAGCGCTGCATACTCCCCGTTTGAAATACCCTTTGGTATTTTCTCGCTGCATCTACCATTGCTCTACCCTCTGCAACAGAGCTTGACAAAGGTTTTTCACAATATATATCTTTCCCCGCTTTAGCAGCATCCACTGCCATTTGAGCATGCCAATGATCCGGTGATGCAATAACTACAGCATCAATATCTTTTCTTCCTAAAAGTTCTCTGTAAGATTTAATTTCATTTAACTGCTGCAAGGCTTTCTTTTTTCTGACGAGTTGTTTTTGAAAAGTTTCAGTAAAATAAGCCATCTTTTTAATGTCAACATCACTAACAGCTACCAAAGCTGCATTATCATAATTGACAAAATTGGTCATTAAACCCCTTCCCTGCCTTCCTACACCAATAAAGCCAAGGTGAATCTTATCATTGGGTGTAACACCAGAAAAGCCCATCACATGGCTTGGTACTATACTAAATACAGAGGAAGCTACTGTAGATTTTTTTATAAATGATCTTCTTTTCATAATTAAATGTCGTCTTTTAATTTTCTGTTTTCAAATTAGAAAATAAAACTTTAAGCTTTTCAATTATCCCCAAAAAAATGAAAAAACTGATTACACTTATCGCTATTGTTATTCAAATTTGTTCTGATTAAGGAGATGGAAGAAAATCTTATTGCTACTAAAATTCGTGTAAATTAATACACTAAATCCTCTACGGGGATTATCCCTTAACAGTGATATCTGATTCAAGATGATAAAGCTATTGAAGGAAGTGGCTGGCAGCTATTGAATAATCGCATTGAAGGCTTTGAATACTTTGAGGATTACATCTACGATTTAGATGTAGCTGTCTTAGAAATTGAAGATTCCTCTAGGTATTAAGTATATCTTAAAACAAGTATTTAGTATGACTAAAGTCGATTGGATTTAGGTATGTATAGAGCGGTTTTCTGTAGCTGCCAAGGCCGCTTCTTTTACTGCTTCTGCATAGGTAGGATGAGAATGACTCATACGGGCAATATCTTCAGCTGAAGCTCTAAACTCCATCGCTGTAACTGCCTCTGCAATTAAATCTGCTGCTCTAGCTCCAATCATATGAACTCCTAATACCTCATCAGTATCTGCATCTGCTAAAATTTTAACAAAGCCGTCAATATCCATACTTGCTCTAGCTCGTCCAAGAGCACGCATAGGAAATTGTCCTGTCTTATAGGCTCTACCCTCTCCTTTAAGTTGCTCTTCTGTTTTTCCAACCGCAGCCACCTCAGGCCAAGTATAAATTACATTGGGGATGAGATTGTAATCAATATGGGGTTTTTGACCTGCCAAATATTCAGCAACCACCACTCCTTCTTCCTCAGCTTTATGTGCCAACATCGCTCCCTGAACTACATCTCCTATAGCGTAAATATTTGAAGCTGTTGTTTGTAGGTGATCATTTATAACCACCTGACCTCGTTCGTTGATTTGTACTCCAGCAGCTTGGGCGTTCAATCCATCAGTATAGGGTCTACGACCTACTGACACCAAACAATAATCTCCTTCAAAAGAAACATCAGTTCCTTTCTTATCTGAAGCCGTAACATGGATTGTAGTTCCTTTTCGCTCAACTTTATTTACTCCATGAGAAAGTTTGAACTTTACCCCTTGTTTCTTCATAACTTTCATCAGCTCTTTAGACAATCCTGCGTCCATTACAGGAGTAATTCGGTCTGCGTATTCAATCAGAGTGACCTCAGCACCTAAGCGTCTGTAAACTTGTCCAAGCTCAAGTCCAATCACACCACCCCCGATGACGATCAAATGTTTTGGTATTTCTTTAAGCTCTAATGCTTCTGTAGAAGTAATCACACGCTCTTTATCTAATTTGATAAGGGGCAAAGGTGCTGGCTTGGATCCTGTAGCAATAATTGAATTTTTAGCTTCTATAGTTTGCGCATCTGCTCCCTCAATTTTTATATGAGTAGCATCTTCAAAACTTCCGACTCCATGCAATACCTCAATTTTGTTTTTTCCCATCAAAAAATCGATTCCTTTGGTCGTCTGCTCAACGACAGCTGACTTTCGGTCGATCATTTGCTTGAAATTAATTGTAAGCGCTCCTTGAAATTCGATGCCATGCTCTGAAAAATGTTTTTGTGCAGATTCGTAGTGATGCGAAGAATCCAACAGAGATTTTGATGGTATGCATCCTACATTAAGGCAAGTACCTCCTAAGGTATTGTATTTTTCAATCAGTGCAGTTTTCATTCCCAATTGAGCACATCTAATAGCAGCTACATAGCCTCCAGGCCCCGATCCGATAATGGCAACATCGTATTTTTTCATATTCACAAATGGTTTTCGGTTATAAAAATACAAATGTTTCCTCGCTCTTCATCATCCAAAAGAATGCTTTTAAAATATTTTTTTCTAATTTTATGAAAGACCCTTAATCTCCAGTGAAATGACTAATACTACTTTACCCAAACAATACAAAGCCATTCAACAAAAGTCTAGGGAATTAAATTTCAGTCAAATATCAGAAGATGGGTCGGTATACTCTTAAGGCTTTTAGTCTCCTCCAAAACTTTTGCAACAATTTTGAATTGAGTGCGGGAACCGGTTTGAACCAGGCTTGGTTAAAAGAGGGGCTTCATCCCAAAGGGAATCTGGTTACGGTTAAAAAACATAAAAAACTACTCCAAGGGGCACATTCATTTTTCGAAGAAGTTGACCGTATTGAATTTTTAAATCTAGATGCATCTGAATGGATAGAAAACAATAAAGAAGCGCATTTTAATTTGATTTTTACTGATACTTGGGCGGGAAAGTTTACTGATTTAGAAACTGTGCTTGAAATGGTAAAACCCAATCATTTTTTATTTAATCGAAAATTAAAATTACCAAGCCCATTCCATTGGTCTGGTTATTATAAGTAAAAAGTCCTTTTTCTTGTTGAAAAACTAAAATACCATCCTGACTTTTATACTTTTCCTGTTGATGTAGGTTCTGGTTTGATGCTCCTTTGTAGAAAATAGAAGTCCACTTTAATGAGCTGTTGTCCAACTTCTCAGTTAAATTGATTAAACTTGTATCAGATCAAAACAAAAAGTCTTGAAAAGCAAACAAATCTCTCTTGGATACGCTTTATTACCCATTTTAATTTTAGTCATCCTTTTGTCTTACAATGTTATAGTATTCGGAGATGATGCATTAAGTGGGTCTAATCAATTTATCTTATTACTTGGAGGAGCGGTAGCTGCAATTGTAGGCTTTAAGTGGAATATTTCATATGAAGTTATGCTCAAAAAAGTTGCTGAAAATTTACAATCAGTTACTGGAGCACTTCTTATTCTTCTTTTTGTTGGCGCCTTGGCAGGAACTTGGCTAGTCAGTGGAATAATTCCTTCAATGATTTACTACGGCTTGCAAATTCTTCATCCGATTATTTTTTTGCCAGCCTGCATCATCATTTGTGCTATTATCTCACTTGCTACAGGAAGTAGTTGGACTACCTCCGCTACGGTAGGTATTGCATTAATTGGTATTGGAAAAGTTCTAGGTATTCCAGTTGGAATGGTTGCAGGGGCCGTAATTTCTGGAGCCTACTTTGGTGACAAACTATCCCCACTCTCTGACACTACTAATTTGGCTCCGGCGATGTCAGGCGGTGAGCTTTTTAGTCATATTCGCTATATGACATTGACCACCGTTCCCACAATAATTGTGACCCTAATTGTATTTCTTATAATAAGTTTTACCCAAAAAAATGTAGGAACAGCAGATATTGATTCGTTAATGCACGCCATTAAAGATAAATTTACAATCAACTTCAGTTTATTTTTGGTGCCAGCCGTCGTGGTATTTCTAATCGTACGTAAAGCTCCCCCATTGGTTGCACTATTGATCGGAACTTTATTAGGTGGGTTATTTGCACTAATTTTTCAAAAAGACATCCTTATTGAAGTTGCCCAAGCAAGTAGTTTTAGTTTTGAGGTAGCTTACAAGGGAATCATGAATGCCATTACTGTTGCTTCAGAAGTAAAAACCACAAATCCTTTGCTCAATGATTTATTCAGTTCAGGAGGAATGGAAGGTATGTTGGGAACAATATGGCTCATCATTTGTGCATTGGTTTTTGGAGGGATAATGGATGCTATTGGAGCACTCGCTCGAATCAGTAATGCGCTTCTGAGCTGGGCAACTAGTACTTTTCAATTATTTGCTAGTACGGTCGCCTCTTGTTTGGCGATAAATCTTACTGCATCAGACCAATACCTATCTATAGTCATTCCAGGAAAAATGTTTACTGAAGCCTATAAAAAAAGAGGTTTAGCTCCTGAAAATCTCAGTAGAACTCTTGAAGACTCTGGAACTGTTACCTCGGTATTAATCCCATGGAATACCTGTGGAGCTTATCAATCTGGCGTGTTAGGAGTGGGAGTTGGCGAATATTTTATCTATGCAATATTCAACTGGTTAAGTCCATTTATTACTTTACTTTACGCAGCATTTAAAATTAAAATAGCTGCTAGAAAAGAAGCAAAAGCACAATAAGAAAAACTTATAAAATCATCAATTATTATAAATTGAAATTGATTGCTATATTTGGTTACATTAGCTACTTTAGTGACCAAATAAATTTTTAATTATGAGCGAAAGTAAATGCCCTTTTCACGGTTCTACAACAAAACCTACTGTTGGGGCTGAAAATACCGATTGGTGGCCCAATCAATTAAATATTGATATACTCCGTCAACACGACAGTAAGAGTAACCCTATTACTGAGGTAGACTACAGAGAGAATGTAAAAAAATTAGATATTCAAGCGAATGATCTTATGATAAAAAATTTATTA
>CAZOWC010000087.1:0-5143 GCA_964583375.1 uncultured Flavobacteriaceae bacterium | reverse complement strand
TATGTCGCCGCCTTCTTCGAAGACCTCAACAGTTTTGTTGGGGTCTTTTTTTATACTAAAGTAGGCTTACAAAGAATATCAAAAAATTGATTAAAAAAAGACCCTTTCAGCAAAAAAACAAACATTGATCAAAATAAAACGAAGATTAAGTTCGGTTTACTATACTCAAAAGTTAAGAGGCATTCAGAAGGTTTTTAATGTTGAAGCACGGTTTGCAGTCTGTTGCAAGAGTGGAGTTATCAACGAAAGGGGTTAACCTTCCTCGCCTCGCAAAAGGACATTTTATTATTTTGAGTTTCTCTACTAGATTCGTGTGTATTATCTTAACTTTTTCTATTACCAAAACTGACAAAAAATGTCTTATCTAAACTGAAATTCAGTTAACGGCTATAAGAAAGTAATAAACGGTATTTATAGTAAATAAGAAAGTCCAAAACCAAATAAGATGATACCTAATTTACGGATATTAAAGGCATGCCCTTGATTACTTTCAAATAGAATGGTAGTTGCAATATGGAGCAGCATTCCTATTACTAGTGCGGTAAAAGCAGTTTTCCAAAGCTCTAATCCATTGGTGTTGGAAAGAATAAAACTACCAGCAGGACTCACCAGCGCAAAGAAAACCAAACAGGATACTTTTAAGAATAAGGAAACCCTAAGCTGCCAAATCATTAAAAACAAAATCATCCCAATGGGTATTTTATGAATAAAAATTCCCCAGACAAGTGCTTTTTGATCAGCCATAGGAATACCTTCAATAAAAGCATGTAAACATAAACTGATAAAGAGTACCCATGGAAGTCTTGTGTTTGAATACTTGTGTGTATGCCCGTGCTCTAACCCTTGAGAAAGAAATTCTAGTATAATTTGAAGAATCAAGCCTGCAACAATCCATGTTCCTGCATTAAAGCCTGTTATTCCAAAGACAGAGGGTAGAAGATGGAAAATCGTTACCCCCAATAAAAATGCTCCACTAAATGACAGAATCAGTTTTAGCCCCCTAGGTGCTTTTGGTTTTACAATATATGCGATTCCCATACCTAAAAGGGCTCCTAAAAAGGGAAGAAAATAGTTAAATAGATAAGCTGAGTACATATACAAGAGGTCTAGAGACACATTAGTCATTAAAATTAAAGTATTTTTGAGGCTTTAAAGAAAGGATGGAAGAAAATTTTAAGATGGTAGCCAAAACCTTTTTTGGTTTTGAAGAAATTTTAGCTAAAGAATTGTTGCAGTTAGGTGCTCAACAAATTAAGCCTGGAAATCGGATGGTTTCTTTTGTGGGCGATTTGGGTTTTTTGTACAAAGCCAACCTGTGTTTGCGCACCGCTTTAAAAATTCTCAAACCCATTCATGCCGCTAGGGTTCAAGACGAAGCTGCCTTATATCAATTGTTTTATGATTTTGCATGGGAGGACTATCTGGATGTGGATTCTAAGTTTGTTATTGATAGCGTTGTTCATGGTACGCTATTTACTCATTCTCAATTTGCTTCTCAAAAAGCTAAAGATGGTTTGGTAGATCAATTTAGAGATCGGTATAGTGAACGTCCAAGCGTTGATTTAAATCGTCCCGATCTTCGTATCAACCTGCATTTACAAGAAGATTTTTGCACTATTTCCCTAGACAGTTCTGGAGCTTCACTCCACCATAGGGGGTATCGCACAGCAACTAATATAGCACCGCTCAATGAGGTTCTAGCTGCTGGTTTAATTCAGCTATCGGGCTGGAAAGGAAATACTGATTTTTTAGACCCCATGTGTGGTAGTGGAACGATAGTAATTGAAGCTGCCATGTTTGCATCCAATATCCCTGCCAATATCAACAGAAAACAATTTGCCTTTGAAAAGTGGACAGATTGGGATGCCGATTTGTTTGAAAAAATTCAGGAAAGTCAACTAACAAAAATTAAGAATCCTGGAATCCTAATTAAAGGATCTGACAAAGCTCCTTCTGCAATTGAAAAAGCCACTATCAATGTTGATAATGCCAATTTGAGTGAGTTTATTACCCTAGAAAAAAAGGATTTCTTTCAAATTGATAAAGAAACCTCAGGCCCTTTACATCTGTTAACTAATCCACCCTATGGTGAGCGTTTGGATGGTGATGTGAATGCTCTTTATCAAGGAATAGGTGATGCTTTTAAGCAAAGTTTTCCCAATACCCAAGCCTGGTTAATCAGTTCTAATATGCAAGCACTAAAATGCGTTGGCCTTCGGCCAAGCAGGAAAATCAAACTTTTTAACGGTAAATTAGAATCGAGATTAATGTTTTACCCCATTTACGAGGGAACCAAGCGAGTTCATAAACTTCAAAAGGACTAATTATTTTTTAAACTGAAAAGGGATACTATAAGTGAGGGTATAGTTAAAACTAGCACCAAATTTATTTTCCTCTGTTTTTTTATTAAATCCTGGGATATGGATGTTGTCAAAATTATCTGGCACAGTATCACTAATCAACCGATTGAGTCTTAAGCTTAAACCAAGATAGATATTGTTGAGGAGTTTTACTTTAAATCCGGTGATAATTTCCAGCCAAAAGGCGTTTAAATTTGAACGTTCTCCAGTAGCAAATCCAGAAGTAATTTCTGTTTCAGTATCTTGCCAAAACGGAGCTCGATCTAGCAGGGTGTATGAGTTCAGGAATTGGCTATGACTACTCGAGGCTAAGCGAAGACCAAGTATGACATGATTGTCCATTCCTTCCCAATTATCGTACATATTCAAGTCAAATCCCACTTTGTAATAGTTGCCTTTAGTCGTAAAGTTGACTTGTTCGAACTGCTTGTTGATTTCTTCATTTCCAACTTCTGCAGCTATAAATAAATTCTCACGAATTCTCAAGTCGGCAACAGCCTCGAAACCTTGGTAATCGTCACTAGCTCTTGATCTAATAACACGGTACAAGTCTACACCAAATCGGAAGCTTATTGGAGTTTTTTGCTTGATCTCTAAACCATCCAATACTACAGTTTTAAGAGAATCAGCAACCACCGCCTCTTGTCCGCTAACTGAATGTGCTCCAGTAAGTAGACTAATGTAAAATACCCAAGTGCGCAGCAGTTTCATCTGAAATGGTGTCTTTTAATATTACAGCTCCTTTAATCCAATTATCTCCTGAGTTTAGTATAAAAACAGGTGTTTGATCTAGCACAAAATTGGATCTAAATCCACAAGCTCCATTGATGAATTGGTCTTGACGTTGGTGATTGATTTGAAGCGTATCGATATTTTCGTTTTCACTACCCCCATTTAAAATAAATTCAAATTGAGTAATCGCCTCTGTGGTTTGAAGTGGTAAGGCTAAGGAATCACCCGTACTTCTAACTAATTGTTTTTCTGTCCCGATAGGGCGAATACTAAAACCAGAAGGGCTTTGTCTTATGCCTGTATCAATATCCAAAAGAAGAATGACTAAATCAGGCGTTCCAACCACTGTGGAAAGGCAGATGTCATCTTTTTCACATCCAGCAAAAATCCCAAAACAGACAAAAGCAAAAAGAAGTTTGTTTTTAAGCGTGTTCATCAGTAGTCTTAGATTGTAAAAGTACAACATTTTCTACATGATGAGTTTGTGGAAACATATCGACTGCTCGACTTTTTATCAAGTTGTAGCTTTCTTTCATGACTTCTAAATCTCTTGCCTGGGTGGCACTATTACAACTGATGTATACAATTCGCTTTGGCGCAATTTTAAGTAATTGAGCTACAACATGTTTATGCATACCGTCACGAGGAGGATCGGTAATCACTATATCCGGCTTACCGTGTCGTTTGATAAACGCGTCGTTAAAACACGCTTTCATATCACCCACTTCAAAGAAGGCATTTTTTATACCGTTAAGTGACGCATTTTCATTAGCTGCTCCAATGGCTTCAGCAACGGAATCTATTCCAATAATTTTTTTACAATCCTTTGCTAAGCTCAACGCAATAGTACCCGTTCCTGTGTACAAATCATAAACTGTATCTTCTGGTTTGAGTTGTGCAAAATCTTTTGCTATTGCATATAAAAGTCCTGCCTGTTTGGGGTTGGTTTGATAAAATGACTTAGCGGTAATTCGAAACTGTAAATCACCCAAATATTCGGTGATGTAAGTTTTTCCACTAAAACAGTGAATTTCTTGATCGTAAATACTGTCATTGCCCTTTGAATTAATACAGTAGAGTAAAGCACTCACTTGAGGGAAGTGTTCCCGAACATAATTCAAAAGTAGCTCGATTTCGTTTTTCCGTTCTTCAAAAAATTGAATGAGAACCATGACCTCCCCTGCTAAAGTATTTCTGATCATTAGTGTTCGTAAAAAGCCTTTTTGAGCTCTACTGTCGTAAAACTCCATTTTATTTTTTAATGCAAATTTTTTAATTGCATTTCGAATTTCATTAGAAGGATCGGCTTGAAGGTGACATTTTTTGACATCTACAATTTTATCCCACATTTTTGGCTTGTGAAAGCCCAAGCCATTGCGTTCAATTTGATTTTCTTGAGCGATTTCTTCCGAAGTTAACCAACGTTTGTTAGAAAAAGAAAACTCCATTTTATTTCGGTAGAAATAAGGATTATCCACTCCAAGAATGGGAATTACTTCATTCGGTTGAACTTTTCCGATATGCTGTAGGTTATGCAGAACTCCTTTTTCTTTAAAGCTAAGTTGGGCTTCATAAGATAAGTGTTGCCATTTGCAACCACCACATACACCAAAATGCTCACAGGGTGGGTCGGTTCGGTCTTTTGAGGTTTGAACCCATTCAAGAGGCTCTGCTTCGAAATAACCTCTTCGCTTCTTGTATGCACAAACGTTTACTACATCACCAGGAACAACATTTTTGATAAAAAAGACAGCCCCGTCTTCGGACTTAGCAACACCCATGCCTTTGGCGTTAATATCAATTACCATTAATCCCTGTTCTATTTTATTTACTCTTTTTCTTGACATGTTGCAAATGTAGGTGGCTTAGGAAAATAAATCACAATTTCCATTGGGTTTTTGAATACCATATTTCTTACTTTTGAGGGGCAAGTAAAACTCCTTACAGGAGTTAAAATATTTCAACTATGGAAACAACGACCAAAGCATCGCATTTTATAGATTTAGAGCTAGTTAATGGAATGATGGTCAATTTTGGCGGGAGGACGCCTA
>CAZOWC010000086.1:0-5199 GCA_964583375.1 uncultured Flavobacteriaceae bacterium | reverse complement strand
CCCCCGACCCCCTCGGTGTAAACGAGGTGCTCTGAACCAACTGAGCTAAGCGCCCATTGTTAATTTCAATGAGATGGCAAATATAAAATATCTCAACTAATTCGCCACTATTACTTTCTAAATTTTAAACTTTTTGATTTTTAATAAAACTCATTACATCTGCTACCACAAAAGTACTTCCGCAGACTAAGATCAAATCATTTACATTGGCTGTAGAGCGAGCCTTATTTATTGCATCAAAGACTGTTGGGAAAAAATCAATATTTTTTAAGTTTTCCGTCAATTCAGCTTTTAAAGTAGAAAGCGGTATTGCCCGATCAATTTTCGGACTAGTTAGATAAAATGATGCTTCAGAGGGAAAGAGAGAAATTAAATCAGCAACCCTTTTCCCTTTGACAAATCCCATTATCAAATGCAAATGGTCAAATTCTAACTTTTGGAGTTCAGTTGCTAAAAAGGAAAGGCCTTCTTTATTGTGTCCGACATCCATAATGAGTTTTGGTGAATCAGCAATTATTTGCCAACGACCTAGCAAGCCTGTGTTAGAAATTACATTTTTTAAACCCTGTTTAAGAGTATTCAAATTAATTTTATGATTATCTAAACACTCTAAAGCTGTTAGAGCTGTTTGAATATTTTGGGTTTGATAATCTCCTTTAAGATCTGTTTTCCAATGTTGATTTTGAACTTTTACAAAAGTTAACTTTGCATACTGCTTTAGGGCAATCTCCTCAAATACTTTTTGAGTCTCCTCGTCTTTTTGACCTACAACAACAGGAATTCCTCTTTTGATGATCCCTGCTTTTTCTTTGGCAATCTGAGCGCGTGTAGTACCTAAAAACTCTGTGTGGTCTAAACCAATATTTGTAATTACAGAGAGGACCGGTATAATAATATTAGTAGCATCTAAACGACCCCCCAGCCCTACTTCAACAATAGCATAATCAACTTGACTCTCTCTAAAGTGGTCGAATGCCATCCCAACGGTCATTTCAAAAAATGAAATCTGTTCTAATTCAAAATAGGCCGCATGCCTTTCAATAAACTGAACTACATATTTTTCAGCTATAGGTTGACCATTTACTTTAATTCGTTCTCTAAAATCCAACAAATGTGGCGATGTATAAAGACCCACTTTATAACCAGCACTTTGTAAAACAGATGCAAGTATGTGCGAGGTGGAACCCTTGCCATTCGTACCTGCTACATGGATTGACTTAAATGTTCGATGCGGGTATTCTAAATGGGTATCCATTGCCAATATCCTTTCCAAACCCGGGCGATAGGCACTCCCTCCTACTTTTTGGTACATGGGGAGTTTAGAAAACATCCAATCGAGGGTATCTTGATAGCTTTTCAATCCTTATTCGCCTAATTTGAATTGAATAACTACAAAACCTATTTGTTCGGCCGGTGCATTATTGTCAGGGAACCATTTGTGAAGTAAAGCTGTTTCCCGAGCAGGTTCAAGCAAGCATGGATGTGTATTGGTACTCCCTTTTACTCCGGGCATTGCTTGAACAACCTCACCATTGTTGTTTACCGTTATCCGAACGACTACCGTTCCCTCTTGGTTACAATCTTGAACAACCTTACCGTTGGATTGTAAATTTCTTCCGTTGAGTCCGTAGCTTTTTCCTCGCCCTCCCAATCCATAATTATTGTAGTATCTACTTGAGTAAGGATTTCCTTCTACTTTACCCTTGTCGCCTTGAACTAAATCATCTCCTTCTCCCCGGGCTTGCTCACCTTCCTCAGCTTTATTTTTCAATAAATTAGAGACTACACTTTTTGTAGCTTCACTAACTTTTGGAACTTTTTTTATGGGTTCTGGCTCAACCTTAGGTTCATGCTTCTCATTTTCAGACTCTCTGAACTTTACTTCCTCTTTTTTGTCAGGAACAAGAATTGTAGATTCTTTTTCAGTAAGAACTTCTTTGATGAATTCTTCAGGAATTTCCTTTGGGGGAGTTACTTCTGCTTTTTCCTCTACTTCAACTGGCTTTTCCACTGGTTGTTCAAAAGTTTGAACGCTTTTGGTAGACTGAACCTCACCGCTTCCTTGTGCTAGAGTACCAAAATTGACTTCCATTCCATAACTAATCGGTGGATCGTAATATGTCAATCCCAGGATAAAGAATAACAGCAACAATAAAGTGGCAACTATCGCAGTAAGTCCAGCTGATTTTTTTTTATGGGGGGTATCCAACATATTTATCCTTTTTTCATTTTAAGGGATGTCTACAGCCAATACTACCTTAACACCATTTTTATTGGCAATATTCATTACAAATACTACTTCTTGAATGGCTACCTTTTCCTCTGCTCTTAAGATTAAAGAAGGGGTTTGTCCTCCTTCTAAAGCTTGTATAAGCTGGTTTTCCAGTCTGTTTTTATTCACCCTATTTTCATTGATATAAAACCGACCGCTGTCTGTAATGGTTACTGCAACCGTATTTCGGTTCTCGGTCTTACCCTCTCCTTTTGGTAGTTTAACCTCTATGGTGTTTAACTGTTTTGCTAAAGTAGAGGCTATCATAAAAAAAATTAACAACAAAAAGACAACATCCGTCATCGACGACATATTGAACTCGGGTTTAATCTGGTTTCTTCCTCTGAGTTTCATTTGTCAGGCAGGTTCGTTTAGTAGATCTAAAAACTCCAAACTAGAGGCCTCCATCTGATAGATCGCTTTGTTTATTTTAACAACTAGATGGTTGAAGCAAATATATCCAACAATCCCAACGATAAGTCCAGCTACAGTTGTTGTCATTGCTGTATAAAGACCGTCAGCAAGCAGTTGCATGTCAATATTCCCTCCTGCATTTGAAATCTCAAAAATGGATAGGATCATTCCAATTACGGTTCCTAAAAACCCTAACATGGGAGCAGCCCCAGATATAGTGGCTAAAATACTTATGTTTTTTTCTAGTTGATATACTTCCAAACGTCCAGCATTTTCAATTGCTGTGTTAATATCGTCCAAAGGTCTACCTATTCGAGAGAGTCCCTTGGATATCAATCTTGCAACAGGAACATTTTCTTGCACGCAAAGTTGTTGTGCCCCATCCAACTTTCCATTCATCACAAATGAACGAATTTGAGGCATAAAATTAGGCGTGAATTTTACTGCTGAACGAATCGCAAACAAACGCTCAAAATAAATGTAAGTTACCATTAAAAGTAAAACGAATAAAACTCCGATAATCAGTTGACCTCCAAGACCACCGTTCTTTATCAGCTCAAGTAGTGAAAGTGTTTTTTCTGTTTGTAGAGGAGTAACATCTTGAATATAGGATAGTAACATAAGCTATAGTTATACAGTATCAACCAAAATTTCATTAAAAAATTCCCTGTCCTACTCTTTTAAATTACAAAATTTCGAATAAGGACAAAAGTTATAAATCCACCAATAAAGCCAACAAAGGCCAACCAGGCTATTTTCTTTAAATACCAAAAGAAATCGATTTTCTCCATTCCCATGGCCACTACACCTGCTGCGGAACCGATGATGAGCATGCTCCCTCCTGTACCTGCGGAATAGGCTATAAGGTGCCATACTGGATCGTCGGTACCCATTGAAAACATCCCCATACTTGCAGCTACTAAAGGTACATTGTCGATTACTGCCGAACCGATACCCAATAAACCAATTACAACGTCCGTATTCGGTATAGCTTCATTTAATCCTTCAGCAAAATTAAAGAGTAGTCCTAAAGACTCAAGAGCCGCAACTGCCAATAGAATCCCTAAAAAGAAAAGTATACTGGGCAACTCAATTTTGGACAGTGATTTATGAACTGGGCTCGCTGTTTGGTGTGCGTCGCTCTCTTCATCAAAAGACGTAATATTAATTTTAGCCTTACTAAAGATCTCTGCAAAAGTTGCAACTACTGCTAAAGAAAGCATCATCCCGACGTAAGGTGGAAGGTGTGTCAATGTTTTAAAAACGGGGACAAATACAATAGCTGAAAGACCTAAGTAAAGCATGGTTCCACCGTGTTTGTGAGTTTCTACCAAACCCTCTTCTTTGATTGCAGCTATGTCACCCTGGAATGCCGGTAGCAAAGACGCGATCCCTACTGGTAAGACGAAGCACACTACAGAGGGAACCAGAACATAACTTATCAATTTTACCGTAGTTACTTTGTCTCCTATCCAAAGCATGGTAGTAGTTACATCGCCTATGGGCGACCAAGCTCCACCTGCATTTGCACAAACAATAATCAAACCCGCAAACCATAAGCGAGTATCTCTATCGTGGATGACTTTTTGCAATATGGTAATTAAAACTATGGTTGCCGTAAGGTTGTCAATAATGGCTGAAAGTATAAACGCCAAAATTCCAAAAATCCACAGTAAGCCCTTTTTACTTCTAGTTTTAATAAAGTTTTTTATCGTATAAAATCCATTGAAATAGTCAATGATTTCCACTATAGTCATCGCTCCAAGAAGAAAAATAATAATTTCTGCCGTCTTCCCTAAGTGATGCAATAAAATTTCATCAATGTGAGTGGGCTCAAGCTCCTTTAGTTCTGTATTTACATCAAAAACAGGCAAATGAGCAAGAGAGATTATTGCCCACATCAAGGCCATCATTGCAAGGGCTGGAATTAATTTATCTACCTTTAAATTGTGTTCAAGCGTAATAGCTAAGTATCCCAAAACAAAGAGCGAGATAATAATAGTTTCCATGTATTCAATTCAGTTTGAATGCTAATTTATAAAAACTCTTACGTTTCTTCCTCTCTAAGGATAAAAAATATTCCCACTACTGTGGTCGACTGAAGCACCTGTCACGGAGGACAAACAATTCACTTGATTTTCAAATCGCAAAAGTCCTAAAAATGCAAATATCAAGGCTTCCTTAAAGTCAACAACTAGTGGTTCAGGAATACTAAATTTTGCTTTACTAAATTGATTTATCAGGGAGATCAAATAATCATTATAAGCACCTCCACCTGTGATTAATACGTTATCAGAATCTAGAAAAATCGATGCAATTTGCTTGGCAATATGTTGAGTGTATGTGTGAATTCGATCTTCAACAGATATCGTTCTGAATTTATCAAGTAGAGGGAAAATTTGTTCATTTACCCATTCTATTCCAAGCGATTTAGGTGCTTTTTTTTGGTAATATTCAAGTGCTTCCAAAGCGTTTAAAAGTTCTGGAATAAGACTCCCTGCCTTGGCTAGATT
>CAZOWC010000085.1:0-5200 GCA_964583375.1 uncultured Flavobacteriaceae bacterium | reverse complement strand
CGACAAATAATAACGAAGCAGTAAAAAATGCTTATATTTTAATTTTTGCAGTCCAGCCCAGTCAGTTTGAGTCCATACTTCAAGAAGTAAAGCCCCAACTAAATGATAAACATGTTATTATATCCACCATTACTGGTTTTCCAATTTCGAGGATTGAAACTCAAATCAGCAGTAATTACCCAATCATTCGTGCAATGCCAAATACCGCTATTTCTGTAGCAAAATCGATGACTTGCCTCTGTAGCAACCAAGAGGGAGCATCAAAACTTCCTATAGCTGAAGCTATTTTTAATGGACTGGGAACCAATCTAATCATTGAAGAGGAGTTGATGCAAGCTGCCACCGTTCTTTGCGCAAGCGGTATTGCCTTTTGGATGCGCTTAATCAGAGCAACCACACAAGGTGGAGTACAAATGGGATTTGATGCAGATGTTGCACTAAAAATGTCTATGCACACCGCTATGGGTGCTGCTAGTCTGTTGATCGAAGCTGGTACTCATCCTGAAGAGGAAATTGATCGAGTTACCACACCAAGAGGATGTACAATTACCGGTCTAAATGAAATGGAACATCAAGGATTGAGTTCTTCACTTATTAGAGGACTGAACGCCTCATTTGACAAAATTAACGAAATAGCAAAACAGTAAATGAATTTATTCGACGTTTATCCACTGTATGAAGTAACCCCTGTAAAGGCTAGAGATGTCTATGTCTATGACCAAAACGAAGAAGAATATCTAGATCTATATGGAGGACATGCAGTAATCAGCATAGGACATTCACATCCACATTTTGTAAAAAAGATCAGCAGTCAATTAAACCGAATTGCATTTTATTCTAATGCTGTGCAAAATCCACTCCAAAAACAATTAGCCTCCTCCATTGGAGTACAATCCTGTTTACACGAATATGAATTATTTCTTTGTAGTACGGGTGCTGAAGCCATTGAAAACGCATTAAAACTTAGTTCGTTCCACACCCAAAGAAAAAAAATAATTGCTTTTCACGGGGCCTTCCACGGAAGAACTTCTGCAGCTGTAGCGGTTACAGACAATACCACTATCAATGCACCCCTAAATAGCCAGCATCAGGTTACTTTTCTTCCGTTTAACGATGCTGAAGCACTTGAAAAAGAATTGGCTACAGAAGCCTATTGTGCTGTGATTTTTGAAGCCATTCAAGGAGTGGGCGGGCTGGACGAACCCGATGAAGAATTTGTATATGCCATGGAAAAACTGTGTAAACAATACGGCAGTTGCCTTATTGCTGACGAAGTACAGTCAGGCTTTAGCCGTTCGGGCACCTTCTTTGCGTATCAAAAATACCAGATCACACCAGATGTGATAACCATGGCAAAGGGAATGGGCAACGGCTTTCCAATAGGTGGGATCTTAATCCATCCTGATATTAAAGCAAAATACGGAATGCTAGGTACTACTTTTGGAGGAAATCATCTTGCTTGTACAGCATCATTAGCTGTTCTTGATGTATTGAAGATAGACAGCCTTCAACATAACACTAAGAAGCTGGAGGGCTATTTTAGAGAAAAAGCCTCTGAAATTTCAGAAATTAAAAAAGTTAAAGGTCGTGGATTGATGCTTGGACTTGAATTTGATTTTGAAATTAGTGGGTTGCGCAAACAACTGATTTACAATCATCACATCTTTACAGGAGGGAGTAGTAATAAAAAATTGATCCGTATTTTACCACCACTTACCATTAAGAAAAAGCATTTTGACTACTTTTTTGATGCACTTAGAGAGATTTTGGAAAACAACTAAACTGAATCGATGAAAAATTATTTGACTTTAGAAGATATACCAAATTTACAGCAGGCAGTAGATCAGGTTATTACGTTAAAAAAAGAACCTTACTCAAATGAGTATTTAGGGCGACAAAAAACCTTGGGAATGCTATTTTTTAATCCCAGTTTACGAACGCGTTTAAGCACTCAAAAAGCAGCCCAGCACTTGGGTCTTAAAACCATGGTGATGAATTTTTCAAATGAAGCATGGGCATTAGAATTTGAAGACGGAACTAAAATGAGTGGGCTGCGCTCTGAACATATCAAAGAGGCTGCTGCTGTTGTATCTCAGTATTGTGATATGGTAGCTATTCGTGCATTTGCCTCACTAAGCGATAAACATAAAGATGTGGAGGAACAAGTGCTTCATAATTTCTCGCGCTACTCCAGTATTCCAGTAATTAATATGGAAAGTGCAACAGCGCACCCTTTGCAAGCATTAGCTGACGCAGTAACGATCAACGAGCAAGGACTTACTAAACGTCCTAAAATAGTATTGACTTGGGCTCCTCACCCTAAGGCACTCCCACATGCTGTAGGAAATTCTTTCAGCCGAATGGTACAACAATTAGATGCTGATTTTGTAATCGCTCAACCAGCAGGATATGAACTCAATACTGAAATAACTAAAAACACCCCCATAATTTACGATCAAGAAGAAGCGATAAAAGATGCTGATTTTGTCTATGCTAAAAATTGGTGTTCTTACAGTAATTATGGAAAAATTTTAAAAACGGATGCGCAATGGATGTTGACTGCCAAAAAAATGAAATTAACGAATAATGCAAAATTTATGCATTGTTTGCCCATCAGAAGAAATGTTGTAGTTACTGATGATGTCCTAGATAATCCGAATTCACTTGTCATAGAGCAAGCAAATAATCGAACCTATGCTGCCCAATGGGTTTTGAAACAACTGTTGGAAAATGGCCGAGCTTAAACTTGTTAAAATTGGGGGAAATGTGATAGAGAATCGCGAAGCACTTGCTGATTTTCTAGCAGATTTTGCTGCTTTAAGCGGACCAAAAATTCTCGTTCACGGTGGAGGCAAAGAAGCTACTCAAATGGCAAAAAAACTAGGGATCAATGTTCAGTTAATAGATGGCAGAAGAGTTACTGACGCTGAAAATCTAGAACTCATAACCATGCTGTATGCTGGCAAAATCAATAAAAATATTGTTGCTCAACTCCAAGCTTTAGGATGCAATAGTCTAGGGCTTACAGGGGCTGATGGCAACAGTATTTTGGCAGAAAAAAGACCTAGTCAATCTGTAGATTTTGGCTTTGTAGGTGACCTTACTGAGGTGAATCAATCTTTTTTTAAAATGATATTGGATTCGGGGATTAGTCCTGTATGCTGTGCCTTGTCACATGATGGTAAAGGGCAATTGCTCAATACCAATGCGGATACTATCGCAGCTACTATAGCTAGTGGACTTTCAAATAATTTTGATGTAAGCCTATACTATTGCTTTGAAAAAAATGGAGTGCTTTTAGACCTAGAGGATGAAAGTTCTATAATTCAAACATTGGATGAATTAAACTATCTTAAATTAAAATCAGAAGGAGTATTACATACTGGAATGCTTCCCAAGCTTGAAAACTGTTTTACAGCGCTCAAATCTGGAGTAAAACAGGTTAGAATTGGAAATCCAAAAATGATTACAGAAACCGTAAACTTTACTCAAATTATAAACTGATGCTGACACAAAATGCCATAGCTTTATTACAAGATTTGATTCGACTTGAATCTTTTTCAGGAGCGGAAGATCGAACAGCGGCCAGAATTGAAGAGTGGTTTTCATCTTACGACATTGCTTTTCAAAGAAAGGACAACAATATATGGGCTACAAATAATTACTTTGATCATAAAAAACCAACCCTTCTTTTAAACTCACATCACGATACAGTTTGTCCCAACCAAGGCTACACTCGAAATCCTTATAGTCCAGATATTGAGGACGGAAAGCTTTACGGATTGGGAAGTAATGACGCCGGAGGTGCACTGGTCTCTTTGATTGCATGTTTTACTCATTTTTACAAGCAAGAAAATCTCGACTACAACCTTTTGATGGTGGCTTCTGCAGAAGAAGAGAGTGCAGGAAAAAAAAGCTTGCGATACCTCATCCCCGATCTTCCTCAAATTGATGTTGCCATAGTTGGCGAACCTACCTTAATTGATTTGGCAATAGCAGAAAAAGGTTTAGTTGTTTTTGATTTAAGCTTAAAAGGAACTGCAAGTCACGCAGCGCATCCAAACGAGGATAACCCCTTGATGAAACTCCCTAAACTCCTAAAAGCTATTGATGAACTTGAGTTCGAAAAGGTTTCTCCCCTACTCGGTCCTGTAAAAGCTACTTTAACTCAGCTAAACGCTGGTAGTCAACATAATGTCGTCCCTTCAGAAGTGAATATGGTACTTGACGTTAGAGTTAATGAATGCTACTCCAATAAAGAGATAGAGCAAATTATCCAATCAAGTCTGGATTGTGAAGTCAAAGCACGTTCGTTAATACTCAAAAGTTCTTCTATAGATCCTGACCATCCGCTAGTGAAAGCAGGCATAGCACTGGGTAAAAAAACTTATGGCTCCCCTACCCTTTCTGATCAAGCCGGATTGGATTGTCCTTCATTAAAATTAGGCCCTGGTGACTCTACTCGGTCACATTCTGCAAATGAGTTTATTTTTGTTAGGGAGATTGAGGAAGGCATAACTTTTTATATCAACTTGTTAAATCAAATTCTATAAGCTTATGAAACTGTGGCAAAAAGACACTTCGACCAATGAAAAAATTGACCATTTTACCGTAGGCAACGACCGTACTTATGATTTGGCATTAGCTCCTTATGATTGTATCGCTTCCAAAGCACACGCAAAAATGCTCGGTGAGATTGGATTATTAACATCAAAAGAGGTAAAGGATTTAACAAATGCTCTGGATAATATATTAAAGTCTACCCAAAAAGGAGACTTTGTAATTGAAAAGGAATTCGAAGACATGCATTCCAAAATCGAGTATTTACTTACCCAAAAACTTGGAGATTTAGGGAAAAAGATTCATACAGCTCGCTCCCGAAACGATCAGGTTCTAGTAGCGCTTCAATTGTACATTAAAGAAGAATTAGCTCAGATTAAAAAAGAGGTAGTCAAATTATTCGACCTACTTCTCAAACTTGCTGAAACGCATCAAAGAGATTTACTTCCCGGTTATACGCATATGCAAATTGCCATGCCATCTTCATTTGGATTGTGGTTCTCAGCCTACGCTGAAAGCCTAGTGGATGACGTTGCTTTTCTAAACACAGCCTTCCAATTAGCTGATCAGAATCCCTTGGGCAGTGCTGCCGGCTTTGGTAGTTCTTTCCCCATAGATCGAGAACTGACAACCGAAGAGT
>CAZOWC010000084.1:0-5218 GCA_964583375.1 uncultured Flavobacteriaceae bacterium | reverse complement strand
GGTCGTGCAATTCAGAACTTAATCAATATTGAACAAGACGATAAAGTCATGGCTTTTATATGTACTCAAGATCTCAAGGACGAAGACTACATCAACAGTCATTATGTCATTATGGCAACTAAAAAAGGCCAGGTTAAAAAAACATCTTTAGAACAATATTCAAGACCAAGAGCAAACGGAATCAATGCCATCACCATTCGCGAAGGTGATGAACTGCTTGAAGCTAAATTAACCAACGGAAACAGCCATGTTGTGATCGCGGTAAAATCAGGTAAAGCTATACGATTTGAAGAAAGTAAAACCCGCCCAATGGGTCGAGGTGCCTCCGGAGTGCGTGGAATTTCCTTAGCCAATGAATCGGATGAAGTCGTAGGAATGGTTGCAGTGAACGATATGGACGCAAATATTCTTGTAGTATCGGAAAACGGTTACGGAAAGCGATCCAGTCTGGAAGACTATCGCGTCACCAATCGAGGAGGTAAGGGAGTTAAAACAATCTCCATAACTGACAAAACAGGGAAGTTGGTGTCTATTAAAACGGTTAATGATCTCGATGACTTGATGATAATAAACAAATCAGGAATAGCAATCCGAATGGAGGTTGCTGCGCTTCGTGTGATGGGAAGAGCTACTCAAGGCGTTCGACTCATCAATCTTAAAGGTGATGACACGATAGCGGCTGTTGCCAAAGTAATGAAAGATGATGAAACAATAGAAGATTTAAATGATCTCGATGTGAATGATGGCACCATTATTGAATAATTAAAAGAAAATAAATTTAAACAATACAATGAAAACACTTTTACCCTTATTCTTTACTTTATTTCTGACATTTTCCTTCGGACAAAAGAAAGAAGTCAAAAAGGCAACCAAATTATTTGAGTCTGGTGATGTTCAAGCTGCAACTGCGATGCTTGAGTCCAATGCTGCACTTTTTGATACTGCAGAGCCTAAAATAATTAATCAAAAAACCTTTTTAGAAGGAAAAATAGCACAATCAAACAAAGACTTTGATCTGGCATACGAGAAGTACATGGCATTTCAAGCTGCTGGTGGGACTGATAGTAGTTTTGATACCCAATTACAGACACTAACCGCTGATCTTGTAAACAGCGCAATAGAAGATAATGCTGAAAAGCGCTACCCTGAGGCTGCTAAAAAATTATACTTGGCTTATCAGATCGATAATGAGACCAACGTTGACTACCTTTATTATGCTGCTTCAAGTGCTGTGAATGGCATGGATTACGAAGGTGCTCTAGTGTATTACAACGAGCTTAAGGAAATTCGATATGAAGGGATTACTACTCAATATTTCGCCAAGTTGGCTGAAACTGGTGAGGAAGTTGAACTGTCTAAGTCTGAGTACGATTTGTATAAAAAAACCAAAGAATATACTGATTTTAGAGAGGAAACGACTGATTCTAAATTTCCTGAGATTGTCAAAAATATTGCCCTAATTTACTCTGAACTTGGAGACAATGAAATGGCAATGACAGCGGTTAAAGAAGCTCGTGCTGAAAATCCTAAAGATTTGAATTTGATTTTAACTGAAGCAAACTTATATATTCAGTTGGAGGAGAACGATCGATTTGAAGCCTTAATGAAAGAAGCAATAGAGCAAGATCCTAACAATGCAATGCTTTACTTTAATTTGGGCGTTGTAAATGCTCAAAAAGGACAGTCAGATGATGCTAAGAATTACTACAGAAAAACAATTGAAATAGATCCAAATTACGAGTCTGGATACCTAAATCTTGTTTCCTTAATTCTACAAGGAGAATCCGCTATAGTTGAAGAAATGAATAGCTTGGGGAATTCACGAGCTGACAATGCACGCTATGATACGCTTAAAGAAGAACGCCAGAACCTCTATCGTGAGTGTGTTCCAATTTTAGAAAAACTAGTGGAGTTAAATAACAATCAGGAAGCAGTTAGGACCTTGATGAATATCTACGGTACACTTGGAGATAATGAAGGATTTATGAAGATGAAGGCCTTGGTTGAATAAATTATTGATTCAAGATAAATTAAAAACCCTATTATTTGAGGGTTTTTTATAGAATTTTTTTGATAATTCTGAGCTTGTGACTGTGCTGGTGGGTGTCAAAATTATAAATACCCGTTTGATCAATCCGATCAATTCTTACTCTACCGTGGGCATGAAGTATGTAGTGGTTTTCGAGTAACAAACCTACGTGGATTATATTTCCTTCTTGATCATCAAAAAAAGCAAGGTCTCCAGGTTCACTTTCATCAATAAAGCTGAGGGTTTGTCCTAAACCCACTTGCTGTGAGGCATCTCTCGGAATGGAGTGACCATTAATTCGGTAAATCATTTGAGTCAGCCCCGAACAATCAATTCCTAAAGGTGTTTTACCTCCCCATAAATAAGGTGTATTCAGATATAAATAGGCTGTTTTTACAAGTGCATCTTTTTCTTTGATGCCATGGGTGCAATTGCCTTTATAATTTTGATTTAATAAACTTACTCCGCCCATATTACTTCCCAAAATAACAGCAGAGAGCGATTGATCTTCGTTTTCAACGTAGTCGACCAATTGAGTAGTATAAAGTGCATTTTTTTTAGTGAGATTAATAGCATCTTTTTGAGTGATAGATTTAAATTGTTTCTGATCTATCCATCCAGTATACTCATCTTCAAGTGCACTGATCTGAACCCATTTTTTTTTGGTCGAGATAATTTTAAAGCAATCACCGAAGAGTAGTTGAGAAACCATTTCACTCTGGTGACTGTGTTCTTTTCGCATTGGGACGATACTTAAATGACAGATACCGTATTTCAAAATTTGTATTTAGAGTGAAAATAGTGCATTTAAATTCACAAAAATAGGAATTTTAAAGGCATATTTCGGTCATCTGTTTCAAAAATAGCGCAGAAGAAAATTAGTTTATGTAGATTTGAGATTAAAAGAATTCCTTTGAAATCTGTTTGGAAATTTATTGTCGCTCAACAAGCTCTTTTTTACAAATCCTTATTGATCCTGAGCAGCTCCATTTGTTTGCTCTATTTGTTTCCAAGGGGAGGACAATTTAAATACGAATTTCAAAAGGGACGCGTTTGGCAATACCCTAATTATTATGCTCCTTTCGATTTTTCCATACTTAAAACAGAAGCAGAAATCCAATCTGATAGGGAAGAGGTACTTCAAAATATTAAGCCCTATCTGAGAAGTAATCTAGAGGTTAAAAATCAAATTTTTGAGAGTTACCCAGAATCATTTATGTCCTTTTTTTCGGAAGAGTCTAATCCTGTTCTTATAGACAGTCTATACCAATACGGATCCAGACTTTTGGAAGATATCTATACTTATGGTGTCTTACCACCAAATTATATTCACAGTGGCAATACCGAAATCTTTTTAATCCAAGGGCAGCTCGAAGTGCCTATTTCAATAGACGAGGTGTTTCGTTCGGATAATTTGTTCGAATACCTAACTAATAATATTGTGGGGATTGAATTTGAGCCTTATTCTGAGGCTTATAAAGACCTCTTTTTTGAACTGATTACTCCCAATGTTTTTTTAGACAGGGTATTCAATCAAAATACTACAGAGGAAGCATTGAGGAATATTTCCCTTTCTAGAGGAGTTATTAATAACGGTGAGTTAATCATCGCAGAGGGTGACTTGATAAATGACAATCTTTTTGAAGTCTTAAATTCCTTACGAAACGAATTTTCCCTTAGACAAGGAGACCAAAGTAATATTTCAATAGTAGTTGGTTATTCTATTCTGGTCCTTTTGACCTTTACTTTACTGCTGTTGTTTCTCCACAAGTATCGCTTTTCGATTTATGAAGACAATCGAAAACTCACTTTTATTTTTTTTAATATCCTTACGGTTATAGTTGCTGTAACTTCGGTAATTCAATACGATACTGCATATGTGTTTACTGTTCCCATTTGTATTTTGCCATTGATCATTAAAGCTTTTTTTGATGCTCGCTTGGGCTTATTTACTCATGTTCTCACAGTTTTGTTAATTGGTTTCATAGTACCCAATAGTTTCGAATATGTATTTATTCAAATTTTAGCTGGTATTATCACGATCCAAACAGTAGCTCAATTATATCGAAGAGCAAATTTATTCATCTCTGTAGGTCAAGTAATTTTAGTATACATCATTGGTTATTTGGCCTTTACGACTATTCAAGAGGGTAGTTTTTTGAGTATTGATTTCAAACCACTTGCTCTATTTTTACTCAATGGTCTATTGATGCTTTTTGTTCAGCCATTGATTTATATTTACGAAAAATTTTTTGGTATAGTCTCTGACGTTTCACTTTTAGAACTTTCAGACACCAATGCCAACTTATTAAAAATTCTCTCTGAGAAAGCTCCAGGAACCTTTCACCACTCCTTGCAAGTGGCCAATCTGGCAGAATCAGCTGCGAATGAAATTGGTGCCAACGCATTATTGGTTCGTGTTGGAGCTCTTTATCACGACATAGGAAAGTTGGACAATCCACACTTTTTTTCAGAAAATCAGTTTGGTGCCGTCTCTCCTCATGACGAATTAGGACCTCAGCAGAGTGCTAAAATCATCATTGACCATGTAAAAAATGGGATAAGATTAGCTCAGAAGAATAAGCTCCCCGAACGTGTAATTGATTTTATTCGCACGCATCACGGGACTTCATCCGTCTATTACTTTTATAAAAAGCAGTTGGAAATTGATTCTGAAACTGACATAAAATCGTTTCAATACCCCGGACCACGCCCGTTTTCAAAAGAGACGGCAATACTGATGATGGCAGACGCAGTTGAAGCAGCATCAAAAAGCTTAAAAGTCCCCAATATAGATGAATTAGAAAGTTTTGTAAACGATATTATAGATGATAAAATGAAATCTTTTCAGTTCAATGATTCCAATATTACTCTTTCTGAAATTGAAACCGTGAAAAAAGTACTTTTTAAGAAATTAATAAACGTTTATCAATTACGAATAGAGTATCCTAAATAATACATAAAAAGATTGCTTTCTTTTTATCTAAAACTTACTTTTGTGGACTTTGTTTCCGGAGAGGTGCCAGAGTGGTAATGGAGCAGATTGCTAATCTGTCGACGGGTAACCGTCGCCAGGGTTCGAATCCCTGTCTCTCCGCTGAATAGTCCTGAAAGCCTAGTGTTTTCGGGACTTATTTTTTATTACAGCCAGATATTATCAGATTAGGAAGAATGTATTTTTTGTATAGA
>CAZOWC010000083.1:0-5235 GCA_964583375.1 uncultured Flavobacteriaceae bacterium | reverse complement strand
ATCGTAATGTGTTGATAGTGAAGCAGCCAAATGTCCACCCGCAGAAAAACCCATTACCCCAATTTTATTTGGATTGACACCCCATTTTTTCGCATTTTTACGAATACTACGAAGTGCTTTTTGTGCATCTTGAAGTGGTCCTACACTTTTATCAGTCATAATGCGATCGTCAGGTAGACGATATTTTAAAACAAATGCTGAGATACCCAAACCATTGAGCCATTCAGCAATTTGATAACCTTCATGATCGATAGCAAGTATTTTATAGCCTCCTCCAGGACAAATAAGCACTGCAGCACCATTGGCATTAACTTTAGAGGGAAAATATGCTTTTAAAGTTGGTTCCGTTACTTGGTGAACTCTTAATATTTCCTGTACCTTACCACCAGTATTATATTCTTTAACTTCATCGGATATAATCTGTCCTGGAATACTCTTTTCCCAAAGGGCATATTCTTCTTGGGCGTTGGTGAAATAAAAAGTAATAAATACAACTAAAATAAAATAGGATTTAAGTTTCATGAGTTAGGTAATTTGGATTTGAAATAAAGAAATCTAATTAATTTAAAAATTTAAATAATAAACAAATTATAAGGATACCCCTCTTTTCCAGGGAATAAAATCATATTGTTTTAATTGCACTGCTTTGGGAGTTTCTTGTCCACTTGCTACTTTGATTGTGTATTCCATTAATTCCTCATATAGGATTTTAAAACTTTTTTCTTTGGTGATCAGTGTACCACAATCAAAATCTATAAGATCGTTCATTTTTTTCGCTAAATAACTATTGGAGCTTACTTTGATAACAGGTGCTATTGGATTTCCTGTAGGGGTTCCTAAGCCTGTTGTAAAAAGTATAACTGTGGCGCCAGCACCTGCTAGGGCGGTTGTACTTTCTACATCATTTCCTGGCGTACACAAAAGAGAGATTCCTGGAGTATTTGCATATTCAGTATAATCTAATACATTGGTTATAGGAGCATTCCCCCCCTTTTTTGCTGCCCCAGCAGACTTCATTGCGTCTGTGATGAGTCCGTCTTTTATATTTCCTGGAGAGGGGTTCATATCAAAACCAGAGCCTACACGGGCTGCGGCTATTTCATATTCTTTCATCAAATTTAAAAACTTCTGTACAAGATCTTCTGAAGTACAGCGATTTACTAATTCTTGCTCTACACCGGTAAGCTCAGGAAATTCAGCTAAAATCGCTTTCCCACCTAAAGCAGAAATCAAGTCTGATACTTCACCCAGAGTAGGATTAGCCGTAATTCCAGAAAATCCATCAGATCCTCCACATTCAAGTCCTATATTGAGTTTTGAGAGGGGTGCAGGTTTTCTTTGTATGTTATTTGCTTTTTTGATTTCTTCAAAAGAGTTTTTGATAATCTTTGACAGAAAAGCATCCATTTTACCTTCTTTTTGTTGATCGAAAATTAAAACGGGTTTTTGACTGTTTGGCTGAAGCTTCGATAGAGCTGCTTTAAAAATCTCAATTTCTAGATGTTGACAACCTAGACTTAATACTGATGCTCCCGCAACATTTGGGTTATTTACATATCCCGCTAGCAGCCTTGCCAATGCTTGCGCATCTTCTCGGGTACCCCCACACCCTCCTTGATGGGTTATAAATCGAACTTTAATATTTTCAAATGGCTTGCTTTTTATTGGAGGCGTTTGGATCGAACTTACTTCTGGAAGTTTCCCGCTAATTAGTTGACTCAACAAATCCTGTAAAGGTTCTTTTTCAGGAGGATTAAATTCCTTTTCAAAAATATTTTTTAAGGTTTCAATATTCCTATTTTCGCAAAATACTAAGGGAAAAAACAACCAAATATTTTCTGTTCCTACTTGTCCGTCTGAACGATGATAGCCTCTAAAAGTTCTTGTTTTCCATATTGAAGTATCTGGAGGTGTCCAATTCAAGGGCGCGTTTTTACCTACTACTTTTTGTGTTTTGTGCCGGACATTTTCTGTACTCAAAAGTCCCCCTTTAGGTATGGGTTTGAGTGCTTCCCCCACCAAAACTCCATACATGAATACGGGATCACTGACATCCAATGATTTACACGCAAATTTATGCTTTTGTGGAATTGTCGTTTTTAATTCAATAGTTTCCCCGTCACACTTAACTTGCGTTCCCTTACTCAGTTCATTTAAAGCAACTGCCACATTGTCTTTTTCATTGACTTTTAAAATCCGATTATTTAAATCCATTATCTACTTAATTTTTTTTTGTGCGTACTTGATATCTAAAATTAAAATCCAAATTTTTGGGGTAGCCAGAGTGTAATAGCTGGAAATAGCATGATAAATAGCAAAGCAATAATCATGGCAATAAACAAGGGTAATAAAGGCCTAATTACACGTTCAATGCTTGTATTTGCGACGCCAATACCTACAAAAAGCACAGATCCTACAGGTGGGGTACATAAGCCGATACAAAGATTGAGAACCATCATAATTCCAAATTGTATTGGATCTATGCCTAAAGTTTTTACAATAGGAAGAAAAATGGGAGTAAAGATTAATACTGCAGGGGTCATATCCATAAAGATACCCACAAAAAGTAGTAGTAAATTGATGATAATTAAGATGACTAGACTGTTGTCACTAATACTTAGTAACACTTCACTAAGGCTTTGTGGAATATTTTCATAAGACATTATCCACGACATCGACATAGAAGCTGCAATTAGCAGCATTACAATTGCACTGGTCTTAGAAGAGTCCAGTAAAATTTTAGGCAAGTCTTTGATTCGTATTTCTTTATAGATAAAACCCAAAACAAGTGTATAAAGAACGGCTATCGCTGAGGCTTCAGTTGCAGTAAAGAACCCTACTACGATACCGCCAATAACAATAAATAAAAGAAGTAAACTCGGAAATGCAATGCCAAAGGACCGAGCAACTTCAGCAAAGCTACTTCGTTTAAAAGTGGGATACCCTTTTCTTTTTGCCCAAATTGCGGCAACCAACATGAGAAAAAAACCAGTTATAATTCCTGGGAGATAACCCGCAAGGAAAAGTGAAGCGATAGAAACACCACCACTTGCTAAAGAATAAATGATGAGTACATTACTGGGAGGAATTACTAAACCGATCGTTGCGGAGGTAATATTCACGGCTGCACCATATTCTTTATCATAACCTTCTTTTTCCATTTCTGGACCGAGTATACTTCCCATAGCTGAAGCAGAGGCCATGGCGGAGCCAGCGATAGCACCCATCAGCATGGCAGAAATTATATTAATCAATGCAAGTCCTCCAGGAAGGGATCCTACAATGGTTTTGGCAAACGCAATCAATCGATCAGCGATTCCTCCCTGCGTCATAAGTTGTCCTGAAAGTATAAAAAAAGGAATGGCGAGTAGTGCAAAACTGTCTAAACCTGTTCCCATTCGTTGAACTATAGTGGTTACAGCAGCTAAACTGGGAATAGACACTAATAAAGTTAATAGTGAAGAGAGTGCAATACTCCAAGCTACAGGAGTTCCCATCATAATAAAAATGAGAAAGCTAATGACTAGTATGAGTACGGGTACAAGGTCCATTAATTCTTATACTTTATTATGGGTTAGTTTAAAAAAAATAATTAAGACCCCACTGATTGGAATGACAGCATATACAACAGCCAAAGGAATTTGTAAGGAAGGGGAAAACTGTTCCAATTGAGCGGTGATATATACCAATCGGCTCCCCCCGATAAGAAGACCAAAAAAGGCAAAACTAGAAATTGAAATAGAAGCAAAAGAAGCCATCAATTTTCGTTTGGACGCTGAAAACTTTTTTACAAAAAAGTCGATGGCAACATGTTCATTTTTACCTGCAACATAAGCTGCCCCCAAGATCCCCAGCCAGATCATTAAATAACGAGCCAGTTCATCAGTAAATGAACTCGGATTTGAAGTAAAAAAACGAGAAAATACCTGCCATAAGACATTGATTACCATAATGCCTAACAGGGAAATTAAAACCCATTCTATAATTTTTTCAATCGAATTTCTAATTCTTTTCATTCCGAATACGAATAATTAATTCCGCGATTACTGGATCTTCACTAAATGACTCATAGAGAGGTAGCGTAGCCTCTTGAAATATTTTTTTTTCAGGGTAGCTCACTTCTACACCTGCCTTAATTACTGCTTGTAAAGATTCATTCTCAGATTGAATCCACAATTTTCGTTGGGAAGGTACAGATCGATCTATCGCTTCTTGAAGCCATGCTTTTTCTTGTGTATTCAGCCGATTCCATAAGTGTGTACTGACTAATAAAAGATCAGGGATCATCGTATGTTCGTCTATGCTATAATATTTACAAACCTCGTAATGCCGAGATAAATAAAAACTGGGAGGATTATTTTCTGCCCCATCTACTACGCCTTGCTGTAAAGCGGTATACAACTCTCCCCATGAAATTGGGGTAGGGGAGCCCCCTAATTGTTTAACCATCTCAAAAGCAGAAATACTTTCTTGAACTCTAATTTTAAGGCCTTTCAAGTCTTTGGGTTTCATCACAGGGCGCTCACGCGAATAAAAACTCCTACTTCCAGAATCGTAAAATCCCATTCCTTTAAGCCAATATTGTACCCCTTCATTTAAAAGTTCTTTTCCAATGGGCCCGTCTAGTACATTGAATAAGTGTTCTTTACTATCAAATAAAAAAGGCAGTCCAAAAATCCTAAATTTAGGAGCAAAATTTTCCATTACTGCGCCCGATACTTTCGTCATGTCTAAGCTCCCAATTTGAAGTAATTCTAAACACTCTCTTTCGCTTCCCAATTGCTGATTAGGGTAAATCTGTATGCGCATTTTACCTTTAGAAATTTCATTCAAAACTTCATCCGCTTCGAGCATGGCTTTATGAACGGAATGGGTGATGTCTAAACCGTGCCCTAAACGAATAATACGCTTATTTTCCTCTATATTGCATGCTGTCAGACAAAAAACAAAAAAGGTGAATAACCCTATTAGCTGTTTTCTCACTTATTGCGCTTTAATCTTTGAATTAATTGTAATGTCTTTTCGACGCTTTTAGCTAACTCCTCATAGGCTTGATTATCGATTATTTCCTTTGAAATCAATTTAGATCCCAAACCTACGCAGCTCACTCCTGCATCAAACCAAGATTTTAGATTTGTTTCTTCAGTAGTCACTCCCCCTGTAGGCATGATATGCGTCCAGGGTTGGGGTCCTCTCACTGCTTTGACAAATTCGGGACCATAAATATTACCAGGA